>JAUYFQ010000098.1 GCA_030690895.1 Sulfuricellaceae bacterium | reverse complement strand
GAGAGGGAGCCTTGAGGTGGCGGGCTGCGGCTATCTGGGCGAATCGGCCAGTTTCCATGTGTGGCTGATCTACCGGCCTGAACTGGACTTCCTGAAATCCCGCGATGCGGCGCTGACGCTTTCCCGCGCCCGTTTGCTGGCGGAGGCCAAGCCCGGCAAGCGGCATCTGGTCTTTGCCCCGGCCAAGTTCGTTTCGCAAAAACTGCTGGATGAGGAAAAGCTGCCCGTCGAGTTCGCCCCGCTGCCGTGGGCGTTGTATCGTGTTGAACGTCAATGAAGGAAGGAGCGCCATGCCAACGATCAGCGTTTTTTACGGCATTATTATCCGCATGTTCTTCGATGAACATGCGCCACCGCATTTCCACGCGCAGTATGCGGAATTCAAGGCATCCATTGACATCCGAACGCTGGAAGTCATTGATGGCAAGTTGCCGCGCCGGGCGCTTGAACTGGTTCTGGATTGGGCCGAATTGCATCAGGCCGAATTGACCCATGATTGGGATCTGTGCCAGCAGCAGCAACTCCCCAACAAGATCAATCCCTTGCAGTGAGGTGAAGCGATGCACTATGACGTTGTTGAAGCACGAGTTCTCGATCATCTGGTTTTTTCCGTGCGCTTTGCCGATGGCTTGACAGGCCGGGTCGTCCTTTTGCCCAGCCACCTGCGCGGCGTATTTGCAAAGCTCGCCGACCCGCAACAATTTCGGCGCCTGCGCGTCACCGATGGCTTCGTTTCCTGGCCTGACGAGATAGACCTCGCGCCGGATGCCATGTACGCCGCGATCCGCGAGCACGGCGACTGGATTTTGCGCTGATGTCCTTGCGCGACCTTGACTATCAAGCCCATGTTCTCGCACGGCTGGATGATTACCTGGCCGAACTTTCCGTCCACAAGCGGAAAGCCGACAAGATCGTTGCGGCCAATGCGGTGGAAACCGACCCGGATTTGATTCGCCCTGTAACCGATTTCCCCCTGAAAACATGGGACTCGATGCAGGTGGCCGGCAAACTCCCCGCTTCCCGCTCGGGCATTCCCTATTCTTCCCGTGAGGATGGCATAGCGCGGGCTGTTCCGAACATCGTTTTCAAGGTGCCGACAGGTGGCGGCAAAACCTATCTGGCCGTTGCCGCCCTATCCAGGATTTTCGGGCGCTACTTGGGCCGGCATATGGGCTTTGTGCTGTGGATCGTCCCCAACGAGGCCATCTATGCCCAGACCAAGCGCCAACTGGCCGACCGCCAGCACCCTTACCGGCAAATGCTGGACGTGCTTTCCGGCAATGCGGTGCGGTTGCTGGAAAAGGACGATCAACTGGATGCCCGTGAGGTGGAATCCCACCTGTGCGTGATGCTGCTCATGTTGCAAGCGTCCAACCGGGAGAACAAGGACACGTTGAAAATGTTCCGCGACCGGGGCGACGTGCGGGGCTTCTTCCCGCCCGAGGGGGATCAGGAAGCCCATGCCGTTGCGCTGAAACAGACTCCCAACCTCGATATTTACGATCTGGCGGGTTCGGCTTACCCGTGGCCGATGGTCAAGGACTCGCTGGGCAATGCGCTGCGCCTGATTCGCCCGGTTGTCATCATGGACGAGGGACACAAGGCGGTTTCGGAACTGGCCTTTGCCACGCTTTACGGCTTCAACCCGTGCTTTGTGCTGGAACTGACGGCGACGCCAAAGGATGTGGCCGCCAGCGCCGGCAAGAATCCGAAACCGGCACGCTACTCGAACATTCTGGTGGAAGTGAAGGGGATAGACCTCGACCGCGAAGGCATGATAAAAATGCCCTTGAACCTCGATCCACGGGAAGGCAGCGATTGGCGGCACACGCTGGCGGCGGCAAGGCAGCGCATCAAGCAACTGGATGCGGTTGCCCGGCAATTTCAGGCCGATTCAGGCCGCTATATTCGGCCCATTTTGCTGGTGCAGGTGGAGCGCACCGGCGACGACCAACGGGACGGCACCCATGTTCATGCGCTGGACGCCAAGGAGTGGCTGACCACGGCCGGCGGGCTGGACGAGGCGGAAATCGCCATCAAGACGGCAACCACCAACGATCTTGCCGCCCCCGAAAATCTGGATTTGCTGGCTCCCACCAACCGGGTGCGGGTCATCATCACCAAATCCGCCTTGCAGGAAGGCTGGGATTGTCCCTTCACCTATGTGCTATGCGCGCTGGCGGCGAACTCCAACCTTTCCGCCATGACGCAGTTGGTGGGCCGTATCCTGCGCCAGCCACAAGCCGAAAAAACCGGTGTGCCGCTGCTGGACGAGTGCTACGTGATTACCCACCATGCCAACACTTCCGAAGTGGTGGATGCCATCAAGAAAGGCCTGGAAGAGGACGGCATGGGCGACCTGGTGAAGGAAATCCGCACCGGCGACAATGCCAAGGGGCCGGGTGCCCGGCCTGTGCGACGCCGGGAAAAGTTCGCAAGGACGGAAATTTTTCTTCCGCTGTTGCTGCGGGTAGCCGACGGCCAGACCCGCCCCCTGGATTACGAGGAAGACATTTTGTTTGCCCTTGAATGGCAAGGGCTGGATGTGGCGCCACTGGTGAGCCTGATTCCCGACAACATGAGCAGCGCCGAACGCCAGATGCGGCGTATCCGTCTTGCCGATTCCGGCGATGAGCGGATTGTTTCCGAAGTGGCTGGTGCCACCTTTGAAACGCTGGTGTTCGATCCGGTCTATGCGGTGCGGATGGTTTCGGACATCGTGCCGAATCCGTGGTGGTCACGGGAAATCATCGGCCAACTCGTTACCGGCCTCAAGGCGAGGGGATTTACCGATAGCAAGTTGGGGGAACTCTCCGGCTTGATCGTGGAAACCTTGCGGGACTGGTTGGACAAGCAACGGGCGGCCAAGGCAGAGGCATTATTCCGGGCCGAGGTGGCCGTTGGGCGGATTCAGTTCCGCTTGCGAACCGATGGCCGCAACTGGCGAATACCGTTCGAGGCGGAAACGTATGAGCCGGAAGGAGCGGAACAACTGCTCGGCAAGGATGGCGAGGCGCTACGAAAAAGCCTGTTCTCTCCGATCTTCAAGGGCGATTTTTCCAGTCAGGACGAGCGGGAAATTGCGGTCTATCTCGACGGCGACAGTGCATTGGCATGGTGGCACCGCAACGTGGCTCGCTCCCATTACGCCGTCCAAGGCTGGCGAAGGGAAAAAATCTACCCTGATTTCATCTTCGCCGTTCAGCACGACGAGACTGACAGCAAATTGGTGGTGCTTGAAATGAAGGGGCAACACCTCGCTGGCAACCCCGACACGCTTTATAAGCAGGCCGTCCTGCAGTTGATGAGCGATGCCTTCGCCGTGGAACATGCTCCCAGCGTGGGCGAACTGGAGCTGATAGTGGAAGACGGCACCAGCATCGAGTGCGATTTGGTGCTGATGACAGAGTGGAAGACCAGGTTGCCGGCATTCATGAATGTGGCTAAACCATGAAACCCCGTGCGATCATTCGATCTGAACGTATTTTGAACTCTAAATTTGTTAATTATCTGAAAAAGAGAACCGAATGTTAAAAGCCTATCGTGACCACGTCGCCGAGCGTGCTACCCAGAATTTGCCGCCCTTGCCGCTCTCCCCGGAACAGACCGCCGCCTTGGTGGAATTGCTCAAATCCCCGCCCGCAGGTGAAGAGGATTTTCTGCTCGATCTGTTCGAGAACCGCATTCCGGCTGGTGTGGATCAGGCTGCATATGTGAAGGCCGCTTTCCTGGCTGATCTGGCGCACGGCAAGGTTTCATCGCCGCTGGTGTGCAAGCAGCACGCGGTGCAGGTGCTTGGCACCATGCTGGGCGGCTACAACGTGGGTACGCTGATTGGCTTGCTGGACGATGCAACTTTGGCACCGGATGCGGTGCAGGCGTTGATTCATACCACCCTGATTTTTGATGCCTTCCATGATGTGGCCGAGAAGGTGAAGGCGGGCAATAGCCACGCCGCAGCCTTGCTGAAATCCTGGGCTGACGCCGAGTGGTTCACCAGCAAGCCTGCGCTGGCGGAGCGCATTCAGTGCGTGGTGTTCAAGGTGGATGGCGAGACCAATACCGACGATCTTTCGCCCGCTCAGGCGGCGTGGTCGCGCCCCGATATTCCCCTCCACGCCACGGAAATGCTGGTCAACAAGATGCCGGATGGACTGGCGACGATAGAGAAGCTGAAACAAAAAGGCCTGCCTCTGGCCTATGTGGGCGATGTGGTGGGCACTGGCTCTTCACGCAAATCCGCGATCAATTCGGTGCAGTGGTACATGGGCACGGATATTCCGTACATTCCCGGCAAGCGCAGCGGCGGCATCGTGCTGGGTGCCAAGATTGCGCCAATTTTCTTCAATACCGCCGAAGATTCCGGCGCGCTGCCGATCCAGTGCGATGTTTCTGCCATGAAAATGGGCGATGTCATTACCATTTATCCTTTCAAGGGCGAAGTGCAGGGCGCGGATGGAAAAGTTATCTCCACCTTCAAACTGGAGCCGGTGACGCTGGCCGATGAAGTTCGCGCCGGTGGCCGCATTCCCCTCATCATCGGACGGGGCTTGACGACCATGGCACGCGAAGCGCTGGGTCTACCTGTATCCACGCTGTTCATCCAGCCGCTGCCGGTGAAAGATAGCGGCAACGGCTATACCCTGGCGCAGAAAATGGTGGGCCGCGCCTGCGGCGTGACCGGCGTGCGTCCCGGTACCTATTGTGAGCCGCGCATGGCTTCGGTGGGTTCGCAGGACACCACCGGCGGCATGACCCGCGACGAGCTGAAGGAGCTGGCCTGCCTGGGCTTCTCCGCCGATCTGGTGATGCAGAGTTTCTGCCATACGGCGGCCTATCCCAAGCCGGTGGACATCAAGTTGCATCACACTTTGCCGGAATTCATTTCTTCGCGCGGTGGCGTCAGCTTGCGGCCCGGCGACGGCGTGATCCACTCCTGGCTCAACCGCATGTTGTTGCCAGATACCGTGGGTACCGGCGGCGATTCGCATACCCGCTTTCCTATCGGTATTTCCTTCCCCGCCGGTTCCGGGCTGGTGGCCTTTGCTGCCGCCATGGGCGCGATGCCGCTGGATATGCCGGAATCCATACTGGTGCGCTTCAAGGGCCAGATGCAGCCCGGCATCACCTTGCGCGATCTGGTCAACGCCATTCCCTATGCGGCGATTCAGGAAGGCACGCTGACGGTCGGCAAGCAGGGCAAGAAGAACATTTTCTCCGGCCTGATTCTGGAAATCGAGGGCTTGCCCGACCTGAAAGTGGAACAGGCTTTCGAATTGGCCGACGCCTCCGCCGAGCGCTCTGCCGCTGCCTGCACGGTGCGCCTCGACAAGGCGCCGGTGATCGAATATCTCAATTCCAATGTAGTGCTGCTGGAGCACATGATAGAGAACGGCTATCAGGATGCGCGCACCCTGCAACGTCGTATCGACGCCATGAAGGCCTGGCTGGCCAAGCCGGAATTGCTGGCACCGGATGCCGACGCTGCATACGCCCACATCATCGAAATCGATCTCAATAGCATCAAGGAACCGCTGGTCGCCTGCCCCAACGATCCGGATGACGTCAAGACGCTGTCTGCAGTGGCTGGGGATAAAGTGGATGAGGTTTTCATCGGTAGCTGCATGACCAATATCGGCCACTACCGCGCTGCTTCAAAAGTGTTGGAAGACGCCGGTCTGCTTTCGACCAAACTGTGGGTTGCGCCGCCGACCCGCATGGATGAAGCCGCTTTGCGCGAGGAGGGTATCTACGGTATTTTTGGCCGCGCCGGTGCGCGCATGGAAATGCCCGGCTGCTCCCTGTGCATGGGCAACCAGGCGCGGGTAGCAGACAAGGCCACGGTGTTTTCCACCAGCACCCGCAACTTCGACAACCGCATGGGCAAGGACGCGCGCTGTTACCTCGGCTCCGCCGAACTCGCAGCAGTTTGCGCGCGCTTGGGGCGGATTCCATCGGTGGAAGAATATCTGGTCATGGTGCAGGATAAAATCGCGCCGATGTCGGATAACATCTACCGCTATTTGAATTTCAACCAGATGGAGCAGTACGCCATCAAGGGCAAGATCATCCCGGTGATGCAGGGCTGATTATGTTGGCGTGAAACTGATTTTACAGAATCACGCCACCGCCCAGACAAACTTCGCTTTCATACAACACAACCGACTGTCCTGGCGTCACCGCCCATTGCGCAGCAGGGAACTCGATTTCGCAGTGGCTTGAGTCGATTGCGTTGATGCTGCATGGGGCGTCGGACTGACGGTAGCGGGTTTTGGCGGCATACACCCATTGCGGGTGGGGCAAGGCGCCGCTGATCCAGTTCAGATCGGTGGCGCGCAGATTTTCCCTGAGCAGCAGCGGGTGATCATGTCCTTGAACGACAATCAAAATATTGTCTGCCATGCGCTTTTTAGCCACGAACCAGGGGTCGCCCTGGCCGCCGATTCCCAAGCCATGGCGCTGGCCGATGGTGTAGTAGGCCAGTCCCTGATGCTCCCCCACCCGCTTGCCTTCCGGCGTTTGCATCGGGCCAGGCGTTTTCGGTAAATAACGTTCAAGAAACTCACGGAAAGGGCGTTCGCCGATGAAGCAGATGCCGGTTGAGTCCTTTTTGGCGAATACGGGTAGTCCTGCCTGTTCGGCGATTTTTCTGACATCCCGTTTGTACAGGTCGCCGAGCGGAAACAGCGAGCGGGATAGCTGTGCCTGGTTGAGTCGATAGAGGAAATAGCTCTGGTCCTTGGTGCCATCCTCGGCCTTGAGCAGTTCGAACTTGCCGAAGCGCTCGCGCACGCGGGCGTAGTGGCCGGTGGCGATCTTGTCTGCGCCGAGCGACATGGCATGACCGAGAAAGGCCTCGAACTTGATTTCCGAGTTGCCCAACACATCGGGGTTGGGCGTGCGCCCGGCCTGATATTCCTGCAGAAACAGCGAAAAGACCCGTTCCCGGTATTCCCTGGCGAAATTGACGCCTTCGACTTCGATGCCGATCTTGTCTGCGACTGCCAGCACATCCATGAAGTCCTGCTTGGCCGGGCAGGCGCCATCTTCTTCGTCATCGTCTTCCCAGTTTTTCATGAACAGACCGATGACTTCGTGCCCCTGCTGTTTGAGCAGCAGGGCGGCAACCGCCGAATCAACGCCGCCTGACATGCCAACCACAATTTTACTCATTGGGAGATGCTCCATTTTTCCATTCACTGAGCGCAAATACGGCAGCCGGATGGCCTGGGTCGAAGAACCAGGAGTCAACGGTATAAGCCTGGCCGGATGCCTGCTCGGTAATTTGCGCTGCCCAGTGTTCGTTCACGATGAGGGGCGTCCGTTTGACCGGGGAATCCACGTGGTGAAATTTAAGCCAGCCATGCTCCTCCAGCAATTTCATGAAACCCGTCGTGTTGCGCGAGTGATCGATGCAATCCATTCGCCCATGCACGCCGTCATCGGCATAGTTGCCGCCCTTGTCGTTGCCGATGGGCGACTGCCTGGCCGCCATCATCTGCATGACGCCGGTCGCCATCGCCAGCGAGTGGCGCTCGTCTTCGGCATTTTCAGCATGCTTGAACAGTAGCTGAATTCTGGCTAGTTGATCGGGCTGAAATTGGATCACAGCCGTCTCGGTACAACCGTAGTTGAAACAGACGGGGAGATCGTCGGCAAGCAACAAGCCAGAAAGGACGCACCCCAGCAGGATCAGCATGAACTTAATAATGTGAAACAACATCCAGCGGATAGCTGTGACCGGCGAGGTGATCTTCCACGCATTGCAGCACCAGCGGGCTGCGGTGGCGGGGTTGGCTGGCGCGAATTTCTTCCGGTGTTAGCCAGACTGCGCGCAGGATGCCCTGGTCGAGGGTGCGAGCCGGGTCGTGATCGTGCACCATACCGGTGTAGGCGAAGCGCAGATAGGTCAAATCCTTGCGTGGGTGGTGCCAGCTATAGATGCCGAGGAGGAATTCGGGCGTAAAGTGCCAAGCGGTTTCTTCCAGCGTTTCCCGTATCACACCCGCCGCCAGCGTTTCATTCTTTTCCCAGTGGCCAGCAGGCTGATTGAAGAGGATGCCATCGTCGGTATCTTCCTCCACCAACAGAAATTTACCGTCCTGTTGGACGACTGCAGCGACGGTAACGTTGGGTTTCCAGATCATGATCAGGCGCTTGCGGAATGAAATTCGGGAAACGAGATGATGCCATAAAATAGAAAAGGCGAGGCCACCGAGCCCCGCCTTTTTTGATGCACTTGCTAAAGATTTACTTGGCGGCAGGCGCTGCAGGAGCGGCAGCAGGCGCAGCTGCACCAACCGGGGCAGCTGCCTCAGCAGCTTTGCCTTTGACTTTTTTCTCTTGCTTGCTTGCTTTCGCTGCAGCATCAGCAGCAGGCGCAGCGGCAGCAGCCGGTGCGGCAGGCGCAGGTGCGTCAGCAGCGACAGCGGAAACGGTAACAACGGCAAAGGAAGCGGCGATCAGAGCGGACAGAAGCTTGTTCATGATGAATCCTTTTTGTGGTGAGTTAGGGTTTTGCGGCACTTTTTCGGGTGCTGGTGACTTTAACGCGAGCCTTCCTCTGCCGGTTGACAGGTATCGCAGTTTTCGTTGGCAGCGCAGCCTCGCGCCATTCCCCTGGCGCCAAATTACCCAGCTCCCAGTCGCCAATGCGGGCGCGAATCAGCCGCAGGGTCGGGAAGCCCACCTTGGCGGTCATGCGGCGCACTTGCCGGTTTTTCCCTTCGGCAATGACCAATTCCAGCCAGGTGGTCTGAATCTCCTTGCGAAAACGTATGGGCGGGTTGCGAGGCCAGAGATTTGCGGGCTCCTGCATGCGGCGCGCCTCTGCCGGGGCGCTGACAAAATCCCCCAGATCCACGCCAGCGCGCAAAGTTTGCAAAGCGGTTTCATCCGGGATACCCTCGACCTGCACCCAATAAGTTTTAGGTTGCTTGTGTCGCGGGTGGCTGATCTGGTGCTGGAGCGTGCCGTCGTCGGTGAGAACCAGCAGCCCTTCGCTATCCGTGTCCAGCCTGCCTGCTGGGTAAATGCCGGGGATGTTCAGATAGTCCTTGAGCGTGGGGTGCATGCCATCCTGACTGAACTGGCAGATAACGCCATAGGGTTTGTTGAACAGGATCAGCATGGTTTGGAAGTGCAGGATGGCGATGGCAGATTTTAACCCGAACTACATGAGATAAAGACATGGAACCGCTTACCCCCTCCAAGGCCACCTTGTCCGATACGTTTTGCTGGCTGCACACGGGCTGGCTGACTTTTATGTCTGCGTGGAAGCACAGCGCGGCCTATGCGGCCATTTTCGCTTTCCTGGGGTTTGCGCAGTTCTACTGGGTCATCCAGTCCGGGCTCACCCCGCTGGTGGTGGCCTTGTCTGGTGGCTTCATGCTGATCGGGCCGGCGTTGTTGTGCGGGTTTTTCAACATGGCGGATCAACTGGAGCAGCAAGCACCAGCGAGGCTGTCCTATTTCTTCCAGGGTTTTCGTCGTAGCCCGCCAGGTTTGTGGGTGATCGCCGTGATCGAAATGTTCCTGTTTCTGATCTGGCTGACCGATGCAGGGGTGGCCTATGGCATCTATTTTGGCCTGACGCCCAACATGAACCTGCCTGCTTTTCTGGCGGGTCTGGCTGGCGAAGGCAATACCTGGCCCTATCTGATTTTTACCGGCGTGGTGGGTACCATACTGGCGATGATCATCTATGCCACATCAGCCCTGGCTGTCCCTCTGCTCTATTACCGCCGCACCAATCTGACTGGTGCTGTGGGTGCAAGCGTCCGCGCTGTGTTTGGCAACTTTCCAGCCATGATGGCGTGGGGATTGCTGCTGTCTGTCGCCATGTTCGGCACTCTGCTACTGGCGCTGCCCCTGTTCCCCGTGGTCTTCCCTGTACTGGCCTACGCCAGCAGAGCGGTTTATCGACATATTTTCCCGTTGTAACGGGGGCTATGCGCCGGGTAATGCCGCCATCGGTTAGAATAATCGGTTCATCGAATCCCTGACATTCATTTGGAGTCCTCATGTATCAACATATCAAAGTGCCTGCCACTGGCGAAAAAATTCAGGTCAACAGCGATTTCACCCTGAATGTGCCGGATTGTCCCATCGTGCCTTATATCGAGGGCGATGGAACCGGGGTGGATATTTCACCGGTCATGATCAAGGTCGTGGATGCGGCGGTAGCGAAGGCTTACGGCGGGAAGCGCAAGATTGCCTGGATGGAAGTCTTTGCGGGCGAGAAGGCGACCAAAATCTATGACGCTGATACCTGGTTGCCGGAAGAAACCGTGGCGGCGGTGCGCGAGTACGTGGTGTCCATCAAGGGGCCGCTGACGACGCCGGTGTCGGGCGGGATTCGCTCGCTGAACGTGGCGCTGCGCCAGATGCTGGATTTGTATGTCTGTCTGCGCCCGGTGCGCTACTTCGATGGCGTGCCCAGCCCAGTCAAGCATCCGGAGCGGGTGGACATGGTGATTTTCCGCGAAAATACCGAGGATATTTATGCGGGCGTGGAGTGGGAAGCCGGTTCTCCCGAAGTGAAAAAAGTCATCGAATTCCTGCAGCAGGAAATGGGCGTGAAGAAAATCCGTTTCCCGGAGTCTTCCTCCATCGGTATCAAGCCGGTATCGATCGAAGGCAGCGAGCGCCTGATTCGCCGGGCAATCCAGTATGCCATCGACAATAACCGCAGATCCGTGACCCTGGTGCACAAGGGCAATATCATGAAGTTCACCGAGGGGGGCTTCAAGAAATGGGGTTATGAACTGGCAGCGCGCGAATTTGGTGCAGAGTTGATCGACGGCGGTCCGTGGATGAAATTGCCAAATGGTATCGTGATCAAGGATGTGATCGCGGATGCGTTCCTGCAGCAGATTCTGTTGCGCCCAGAGGATTACGACGTGATCGCCACCCTGAACCTCAATGGCGACTATGTTTCCGACGCGCTGGCGGCTGAAGTGGGCGGGATCGGGATTGCGCCGGGCGCCAATCTGTCCGACTCCATCGCGATGTTCGAGGCCACGCACGGAACCGCACCCAAGTATGCGGGCAAGGACTATGTCAACCCGGGCTCGATCATCCTGTCGGCTGAAATGATGCTGCGCCATATGGGCTGGCTGGAAGCGGCAGACTTGATTATCAAGGGTATGGACGGCGCGATCCAGGGCAAAAAAGTCACTTATGACTTTGCGCGTCTGATGGAAGGCGCGACCCAGGTTTCATGTTCGGCGTTTGGTGATGAAATGATACGCTGCATGTAAGGCGAAATGTGGGAGCGGGTTTACCCGCGATTTTTCGCGGGTAACCCCGCTCCCACAATCAAGGCAAATTAACTTGACTGGCTGGCAGAACGAAAAAAAGCCCGTGACCGAAGTCACGGGCTTTTAGCATTCTTGGCGATGATTAGGCGGCTTGAATGTTCGAGGCTTGTTTGCCTTTAGGGCCTTGGGTGATTTCGAATTGCACCTTTTGGCCTTCTTTCAGGGTCTTGAAACCACCCATTTGGATGGCGGAGAAGTGTGCGAACAGATCTTCGCTGCCATCATCAGGAGTGATAAAGCCAAAACCTTTAGCGTCGTTAAACCATTTTACGGTACCAGTTGCCATTACTATACTTCCTTAAAAAATTACGGGCTCAAACCCAAGAGATGTCTGAAATTCAAGACCGCAAACGGCAAAACCGGTACTGCAGAAAACTTGAAGCCAAACACAGTCGTCTTTTTACGTTTAATATGACGACAAGTCAAGCTTTTTGCGAAAGCTGATCAAATATCTGCTGCTGCACTTGAAAAATTCGCTATTAACGTCACAATTAGACTCATTCAATAAGAAGTTTCTAATATGCCGGGCAAGCAGCGGGAAAGTTCAGTCATCGAGGCGAAGCGTGTCAAAGCCAAGCCGCCTTCGCTGTACAAGGTCATGTTGCTGAATGACGATTACACTCCGATGGAGTTTGTGGTGATTGTGCTGCAACGGTTCTTTTCCAGAGACCGCGAACAAGCGACGCAGATCATGCTCAAAGTACATGTAGAGGGCAGGGGGATATGCGGCGTTTACCCCAAGGACATTGCCGCAACCAAGGTCGAACAGGTGCTGGCGTTTGCCGGCGAATATCAGCATCCGCTGAAATGCGTGATGGAGGAAGCGTGAAATGATAGCTCAGGAACTTGAAGTCTCCCTTCACATGGCGTTCATCGAGGCGCGCCAGAAGCGTCACGAATTCATCTCTGTGGAGCATCTGCTGCTGGCGATGCTGGACAACCCAACTGCGGCACAGGTGTTGCGCGCCTGCGCGGCCAATATGGACGAGTTGCGCAAGCATCTTTCCGACTTTGTTACTGAACATACGCCCTTGGTCGATGGGGTGGATGAGGTCGATACCCAACCCACGCTGGGCTTTCAGCGCGTGATTCAACGCGCGATCCTGCATGTCCAGTCCTCCGGCAAGAAGGAAGTGACGGGCGCGAATGTGCTGGTGGCGATTTTTGGAGAAAAAGAATCGCACGCGATGTTCTTCCTGCAACAGCAGGGGGTGAGCCGACTCGATATCGTCAACTACATTTCTCACGGCATCAGCAAGGTGCAGGAAGGCGGCACCCCGCGCCAGGAGCACGATGCGGAGCCCGAGCAGGAACAAGCGCCGGCCTCGGCGCTGGATAGCTACACCCAGAACCTGAATAACCAAGCGCTGGCAGGCAAGATCGACCCGCTGATCGGGCGCAACCTGGAACTGGAGCGCGTGGTGCAGACGCTGTGCCGTCGGCGCAAGAACAACCCCTTGCTGGTAGGCGAGGCCGGTGTCGGCAAGACCGCTATTGCAGAAGGCCTGGCGCGCCGGATCGTGGAAGGCGAAGTGCCGGACATACTAGAAAAAAGCACGGTGTACGCGCTCGATATGGGTGCGCTGCTGGCCGGCACCAAGTATCGCGGCGATTTCGAACAACGACTGAAAGCCGTGCTGAAGCAGTTGACTGATAATCCGAACGCCATCCTGTTCATTGATGAAATTCACACCCTGATCGGCGCGGGCGCGGCTTCGGGCGGCACGCTGGATGCCTCCAACCTGCTCAAGCCCGCCTTGAGCTCAGGTCAGTTGAAGTGCATCGGCGCCACCACCTACAACGAATACCGGGGCGTCTTTGAAAAGGATCACGCCCTGGCGCGCCGTTTCCAGAAAATTGATGTGCCGGAGCCATCGGTGGAAGAAACCGTTGAAATCTTGCGCGGCCTGAAGTCCCGCTTCGAAGCGCATCACGGCGTCAAGTACACGGCGGCGGCGCTTACCACTGCAGCAGAACTGTCGGCGCGTTACATCAACGACCGCCATCTGCCAGACAAGGCGATAGACATCATTGACGAAGCCGGTGCTGCTCAGCGCATCCTGCCCAAGTCAAAGCAGAAGAAAACCATTTCCATCAAGGAAATAGAAGAAATCATCGCCAAGGTGGCGCGGATTCCGCCGAAGAATGTATCGACCGATGACCGCTCCGCGCTCAAAACACTGGAACGCGATCTCAGTGCGGTGGTATTCGGTCAGGAAAAAGCCATCGAAGCGCTGGCTTCCGCCATCAAAATGGCACGCAGCGGCCTGGGTAATCCGCAGAAACCCATCGGCTCCTTCCTGTTCTCCGGCCCGACTGGCGTCGGCAAGACCGAAGTGGCGCGCCAACTGGCTTATACGCTGGGCGTCGAGTTGCTGCGCTTCGACATGTCCGAATACATGGAGCGCCATGCCGTTTCCCGCCTGATTGGCGCGCCCCCCGGTTATGTTGGCTTCGAGCAGGGCGGCCTGCTGACCGAACAGGTCACCAAACACCCTTACTGCGTGTTGCTGCTGGATGAAATCGAAAAAGCCCACCCGGATATTTTCAATATTCTGCTACAAGTCATGGATCACGGCACGCTGACCGATAACAATGGCCGCAAGGCGGATTTTCGCAACGTCATCGTGATCATGACCACCAATGCCGGGGCGGAAAGTCTCAGCAAGGGGAGCATCGGCTTTGCGCTCAACCGGCAGGCGGGCGATGAAATGGCTGAAATCAAGCGACTGTTCACGCCCGAGTTCCGCAACCGTCTGGATGCGACCATCTCCTTCCGCACGCTGGATCAGGAAATCATCCTGCGCGTAGTGGACAAGTTCCTCATGCAACTCGAAGCGCAATTGCACGAGAAAAAAGTCGACGCCACCTTCACCGAGGCGCTCAAGGCGCATCTTGCCAAGCACGGCTTCGACCCGCTGATGGGCGCCCGCCCCATGGCGCGCCTGATTCAGGACACCATCCGGCGCGCGCTGGCAGACGAGTTGCTGTTCGGTCGTCTGGTGAATGGCGGGCATGTCACGGTAGATATGGAAAGCGGAGAAGTCAGGCTGGCGTTTGAGGAAGAGCCTGAAAAAATCGTTTAACGTAAGCGATATGTCCAGCGGCCAGCGCTGGGACATCTTCTGCGCCGTTATCGATAACTACGGCGATATTGGCGTGAGCTGGCGGCTGGCGCGCCAATTGGCTGCCGACTTCGGGCTTCAGGTGCGGCTCTGGGTCGATGACCCAGCCAGCCTGAAAAAGCTCTGCCCCGAGCTCGATTTATCCCGCGAAATCCAGGCCGTCTCAGGCGTTGAAATCCATTCCTGGCATATGGAATCCCCCTCTGTATGTCGGCCTTCAGGCCGACATGTCGGCCTGAAGGCCGACATACATGGAGATTGGATGCGAGTCGAGCCAGCTGATGTCGTCATCGAAGCCTTTGGCTGCACCTTGCCCGAATCCTATGTGCAGGCCATGGCAGCCAGAGCGGTCAAGCCAGTCTGGATCAACCTCGAATACCTCAGCGCGGAATCCTGGGTTGAAGGTTGCCACGCCAAACCTTCTCCTCACCCGCGCCTGCCACTGACCAAGTATTTTTTCTTCCCCGGTTTTACCCGAGCCACCGGTGGCGTCATTGGCGAGCATGGCCTGCGGGCGCAGCGTCAGGCGTTTCAGAGCAGCCCTGAAGCCATCGACGCGTTCTGGTCATCGATCGGGCTGCCGCCAGGCCAGCCTGGAGAGATTCGCGTTAGCCTGTTCGGCTATGAAAATGCCGCGCTTGCCGGTTTGCTTGATGTCTGGGCGGCGGGCGAGACTGCCATCACCTGCCTAGTGCCAGAAGGGCGGCTGATGCCCGATCTTCACGCGGGGCAAGGCTTCCAGCGTGGCAGTCTGAACCTGCATATCATCCCTTTTGTGCCGCAGCCCGACTACGACAGGCTGCTATGGGCCTGCGACTGCAATTTCGTGCGCGGTGAGGATTCTTTCGTACGGGCGCAATGGGCGGCGAAGCCTTTCGTCTGGCACATCTATCCGCAAGCGGAGGCGGCTCACCAGGTCAAGCTCGATGCCTTTCTGGATCGCTACCTGGCAGGCATGGATCAAGCTGCAGCCGAGGCTATGCGCGCATTCTGGCTGTCGTGGAATGGCGTGGAAAATCCGAATTGGCCGGATTTATGGCGACATCGCGTGGCGCTGGAGCGACATGCGCAAGACTGGGCGCTGCATTTGGAGGAATCAGGCGATCTGGCTTCAAATCTGGTTGATTTTTGTGGTCAGCTTCATCTCAAGCATGGGGCGCCTGGCGCAGCACCTTAAACGAAAGTGCAATCATTTTTGACGTTAGTCTTTCAAATTTGGTGCATTTTTGCCGCAAGTCATTATAATAATGCCATTTTTCGCCCAATTTTTCGCAGGACTCAAGCATTATGAAAACAGCACAGGAACTTCGCGCAGGCAACGTATTCATGATCGGCAGCGACCCGATGGTCGTGCTGAAGGCTGATTACACCAAATCCGGTCGCAACGCCTCCGTGGTCAAGATGAAGTACAAGAATCTGCTTTCTGGCTCGCCGGGCGAAAGCGTGTTCCGCGCCGACGACAAATTCGAGACAGTCGCGCTGGAACGCAAGGACGTGACCTATTCCTACCTGTCAGACCCCATGTATGTCTTCATGGATGCCGATTACAACCAGTACGAAGTCGAAGGCGAATGCATGAGCGACGCGCTCAACTACCTGGAAGACGGCATGGCGTGCGAAGTGGTGTTCTACAACGGTAAGGCCATTTCCGTCGAACTGCCCACAACCGTGGTGCGCGAAGTGATCTACACTGAACCCGTTGCGCGTGGCGATACGTCCGGCAAAGTCATGAAAACGGCCAAGCTGGCCACTGGATTTGAAATGATGGTGGCGGCTTTTGTTGAAATCGGCGACAAGATCGAAATCGATACCCGGACTGCGGAATACAAGCGCCGGATTACTGGTTGATTGACATTCTTCAGATATTAAAAAAGGCGCTACGGCGCCTTTTTTAATATCTGAATCTTGCATTTTTGACAAGGGTGAGAAGTGTTTTACGTCGCTATCCCTTCCCATCGATGGCGTTGCGATGTCTGGGTCAGCGCCCCGGACCTGCCCCCATCCCGCCACCAGGCCCCATCCCGCCACCAGGCCCCATCCCGCCACCAGGCCCCATCCCCCCTCTGGCAGGGGGGTCGTCAGGTAGCGTTACGCCACGCGCCTTGGCACGTTCTTTCATTTGTTCGTGGTGTGCCTTGCGGATTTGTTCTTGTTCCTCGGTGCTCTTCGCCGAACGCATTTTGGCTTGATATTCTGCACGCTCTTGTTGCGTCATGAGTTGACTTCCGTAGATTTGATCTTGCTTCTGAGTTTGGACTGCTCCTTTGGCGGGGTCCGAATCTGCCGCTAACGTGATTCCGGTAGATATGGTCAGGGCGACGCCCAAGGCGGATAGCATCAGTTTGCGTTTCATGATTGTGCTCCTTGCGAATCTGGGTTGCTTCAGTTTGTGATCGTGGCCACGCAACCCAATTAGTGGCCGAACATATTCTTCACACTATATCCCTTTTACGTCTGTGTCTTGATCGCCAGCACCGCCTGATTACGCAATACCCTCAGCAAACCCAGTTCGTGTTCGGGCAGCTTGATGTCGCCGGCCTTGGGGCGATCGGCGTAGATCATGGCGATGGGGTTGTTCTTGACGACGATGGGGAAAAGCACGAAGGTTTGCGCGGTCACCGCCTTGCGGTACCAGTCCGGGATGCGTTCGCGGATTTTCGGGTCGTCGATGTCTTCGATGATGATGTCGACGTTGTTCTTCAGGCAGACGTGGAATACGTCGGGCGAGAAGGCCATGGGGAAGCGGAAGGATTTGATGATCTGGTTGGTGTCGGCGCCGAATCCGGAGCGCGCCGACATGATGTTCTGGCGGCCATCCTTGAGGCACAGGAGCACGCGGGAAAAGCCGATACTGGTGTACATGGTTTCCAGAATCATGTGCATGATGTCGTTGAGCGAGCGGCCTTCCACCAGCGAATTGCCGATGTCCTGAATCCCCTGGGTGAGAATGCCCTGGGCGTTGGGGTGCATGCCGCTTGTCGTGGGCAGGCCTATCATGAGGGTCAGGTCGTCATCTGATGTTTCGCCGATGATGGCCTTGGTCATGCCGCTGGCGGTGGCCGTTGTGCCGGGTGGCGCTTCAGTGGTGGCGCTGCCTTTGAGCAGATGCTTGCCCAGTTTGCTTTGCCGCAGGTCGAGCTGAAGCGTGCTGGCGAATTTGGCAAAATCGACCGCCGCAGTTTCGGCTACGCTGATGATCGTTTTTTCATTGATGTCGAGTGCGCCGAAACGGTGTGTCAGCCGCGCCAGTTCCCGTGTTCGGCTCTTGGCATCATCCTGGGTCGCCATTTCGCAGATGTCGTGGGCAAAGGTGGAAAGTGCGTTCAGTTTTTCCGTATCCGACACGGGTTTTCTGATTTTGTCGGCAGGCAGGCCGCGCATGCTGAGCGAAATCTGCTCCGGAAAATTCCAGGCTTTGGAAACACCCATGGCGATGTCGTGATAAGAGATACCCAGCACCGAGATGGCTGCGTTTTCCTCACTGAGGTTTTTCTGCTGGATAACCCGGTTGACTTCTTCCACCTCTTCCATCAGGTAGAACATGCACAGCATTTTCCCCAGATTGTGGAAGAGGGCGCAGATGAATCCCTCTTCGCCATTTCGCATGCCCATCTTGGCGGCCATGCTTTTGGCGATGATGGCGCTGTATAGCGAGCGCACGAACTCATCCTTGAGCTGGGCTGCATTGTCCTTGTCCTGCAAATGGTCGAACAGCATGATGGTCAGCGCCAGATTGCGCACCGACTCAAAACCCAGGATCACGACGGCCCGTGAAACCGTGCTGATGGAGCCGCTGCCGAACTGCGAGTAATGGGCGGCGTTGACGACCTTGAGCAGTTTGCCGGTCAGCGCTACATCCTTGAGGATGGCGTTGGACAGATGCGTGACGCTTTCCGAATCGGAAGAGGTAATGCGGTTGATCGCGCTGACGGATTCAGACAGTGCCGGGAAGTCGCTCTTGTGCCGCATGCGGCGCAGCAGAAAATCCAGCGTGCCCGAATTGCCATTGGCGGCGGCAGGTTCTTCTACCGGATTGAGCCAGGCTTGCAATGCAGCTTTCATGTCCTGGGCGGAGCCATAGCGATCCATGGGATCCTTGGCCAGCGCCTTGAGCACGATGTCGTCGAGCTTCTGGTCCACCTTGCCGTTGCGTTGCGAGGGGGCGGGAATCGGCTCCTGCACGATACGCCGCAAGGTGTCGTGTGCGTCGATGCCTCTCACGGCGGCTTGCCCGGTCAACATATGATGCAGCATCATGCCCGCCGCAAAAATATCCAGCTTCGGGCTGATTTCTCTGTCCACGATATATTCGGGCGCCATGTAGCCGGGCGTGCCGAACAGCATCGCCTCCCGCTCCCCGCCAGTGCTGACGCGGGTGGCAATGCCGAAATCCATGACGCGTGGCACGCCTTCCAGATTGATCAGGATATTCGAAGGTTTGAGGTCGCGATGAATGAGCTTGTGCTGGTGGGCATAGGCCACCGCGTCCAGGATTTGAGCCATGAGCCCAGCTGCCCGGGCAGGTTCGAGTGCGCCTTCATCCTGGATCAGGTGCGCCAGATCGCTGCCTTCCACATACTCAAAGACCAGATAGGGATTGCCCTGATGTTCGCCCGCCTCGAAAATTGGCACGATATTCGGGTGTTGCAGTTTGCTGACCATCCTGGCTTCGTCGATCAGTGCCTGAGTGCGCCGGAGGTGATCGTCGCCGCCGTCCAGATGCATGGTCTTGATGGCGACTTCCCGCTGCAAGTGCGGGTCTTCGGCAAGATACACCATGCTCTGTGCGCCTTCACCAAGGAGGCGCAGGACTTTGAAACGACCGATTTGGGTGGGTGGGACGGTCATGGGTGGATTGCTTGATTAAGATGTGTCGAGTTTAACCTAAAAAACTCAGTTGACCACGAAACACACGAAATACACGAAACAAATCAACTGGTTGACAGTGCTTTTCCATTCACCCATTCGGTGACGAAGTGATGTCTTTATCTATTTGAATATTTTGCGAGTTTTCGCCTTATGGCGAAAAAGAGAGGATTCTGGGTGCTGGTGGGCAGGAAAATGGGGGCATTTCCGACTCGCCGACAACGCATCCTCGCCCGGAACCGCGCCAATACTGGCGCTCTGGGCAGAAAAAAGCCCAACCGATAAGGGTTAGGCTTTTTAAATTGGTGGCGTGCAGTTTACTACCGAAGTACTCGCTATTGGGGCCAATGAGCACTGCTGCGGTTTTCTGCAACCCTCTGCCCCAATGGTCAGCACTTCAAGAGGTCAATGAACATCACCGTATTTTCGCGTTCCCGGTTGTCGTTCGTGTCGAGGAGGGTGAATCCCATCTTCTCGTAGAAAGCGACAGCAGGTTGCTTGGCATCCGTCACCAAGAACTGGCAACGAACATGCGGGGCTTGCCGGCAATCATCGAATTTCGCATCACCCGCGAAACCCCGCCACTGCTGGCCCTTCGCGGGCGTGAAAAATCCCGGAGCATGTCCGGGCTTTGGGATGGTGGTGGCGGACGGCTGACCACTGACCACGTGCCGACTGGCCTCCCGAGCCTATGAGAGTTCCTGCGTGCTGCTGCGGGTTTGAGGGGGGCACGACCGGTTTGAAGGTCTCCCAGGTGGATGAAATGCCCCCATTAGACATGCCCACCCACACCTTTAAACTTCTCCACAAAAGCGGCAATTTTTTGGAACACGCTTTGCTTTTTGGTCAGGTATTGCGGATTAAGCGGGCTCATCTTGGGCAGAACGGCATTGAGCTCAGTGCCATTGTCGCTGGCGAATTCCCGTTTTAGTGAGGTGGTGATATAGCGCCTGGCCGCCTCTGCATTCAGGTTCTCGGCGCTGATCAGCTCTTGTGCCTCACGCTGTTGCTCTGCTTGGGCAAAGGTGAAGAAGGCATCAATTACACTGGCCTTGTCGCCAATCTGATCCAGGTCGGTTTTGTTAATAAAGTCGACCAGCAGGCTCTCTTTGGCGCGGTTACCCAAGCTGGCACGAATCACCCGGCGTACGTCTTCAACCAGTGCGACCTTGTCCTTGACCTTCTTATTGTTCTCAAAAATCAATTCTAGAATGTAGTCAAGGTTGATCTCTTGTGACTTCAGTAGGTCTACCTCAAAGACCACGTCATCCCAGTCGATGGTGGACTTTTCTTTTTCAGCGGAAGATTTTTCCCGACGCAGCCAATCGCGAATGTCGTTGTAGCTTGAACGGTAGTCCTGAATTTTCCGTTCAGCCGGTATCTTGATCGCTTGCAGCACTGCCAGCGCTTCATCGTTTAAATAATGTTGGGCTTTGAAGGCTTCAACCGCCGCAGGGTCGTGCATGTCGACGTTTTGCAAGGCCTTCAGGCTGGCAAATTCATCGTAGTTTTGCAGCACGTTCTCAACGCGCAAATATTCACCGAACAGTTTCGCGAAGGCCTTTTTGTCAGACTCTTTTTCAATGGCAGAGGGATCAGGAAAGCGCTGTTCCAACTCGCTCACCACCTCCACAAAGCCACGCCGTGCCTCACCGGTCACCACATCGGTAAAGCCTTCCATGTATTCCTTGTAGCTCTTCTCCAGCACCACGTTCTTGGTGTTTTTATCGCCAAACAGGGTAATGGCATCAATCGTGGCTTGCTCCAGATCGCGGAAGGTGACGATATTGCCAAAGGTCTTGGTGGTGTCATAAATACGGTTGGTGCGCGAATAGGCCTGCATCAAACCGTGGTAGCGCAGATTCCCCCCGCGTCAGAATAGTTGTCGCCCCGATATGATCTTGAACTTGGGGGCGATAAGGATGAAACATGGCACGGTACGGAGAAGCATTCAGGAACAGAGTGGTGGCACGGTTGTTGCCGCCGGAGAGCGCCAATATGGGT
>JAUYFQ010000096.1 GCA_030690895.1 Sulfuricellaceae bacterium | reverse complement strand
AAACCGGGGTCTTCACCAACACCGAGCGGCGCGTCAATTTTGTCAACAACGTGGTCAAGCCGCACGGCGATAGCCAGGCGGATTTCTGGATTTTCAACCAGATTGCCAAGCGCTTCGTCGACGAGCGCAAACTGCCGTCGTTTCCGGAAACCACCGAGGGTGCGTTCGAGGAAATGAAAAAGCTCTCCAAGGGGCGGATGCTGGACTACTCCGGCCTGAGCTACGCCATGCTGGAAAAGCAGAAAGGCGTGCAATGGCCCTGCACCGAAGGCGCGGAAACCGGCACGCCACGTCTCTACAGCGATGGCGTATACCAGTATGCGGATGGGCGCGCCAAGCTGATCCCCCTGCCCTTCATCGACAACAATGAGCGCCCGGATGGTGATTACCCTTTCTGGCTGAATTCCGGTCGGGTGGTGGAGCATTTCCACACCCGCACGAGAACAGGAAAAATGGGCAATCTCAACAAGTTCAGCCCCACGCCCTACATGGAAATGAACCCCGATGCAGCGCGCGAACTCGGCGTGGTTCACGGCCAGTATGCACGGGTGGCCTCGCGCCGGGGAGATGCGGTGGTGATGGTGCAACTAACCCAGCGCGTGCCGAAAGACATGGTCTTCATCCCCTTCCATTTCCACGAATGCGTGAACCGCATTTCGCTCGGCCTGCTCGACCCGCATTCGCGCCAGCCCGCCTACAAGCAATGTGCGATTCGCGTTGAAGCCATCACGGATCAGGATGCTGCTGCGGTGAGAAATCTGGCTGCACGCGGCTATTAACCTGGAAACCTTATTTCGACCACGAAACACACGAAATACACGAAACGGGGTAAGCAGGCATTTCGCCATCAGGTGAACGCTCGCAAAAAATCAGTCTATTGGATTTGTTTATGCCCAGCTTTACTTGTGCCCAGCATCATCGGGTATAGGGTATTTATCCATTCATCCAACGGGAAATGAGTCATTACAAAGCATTTTTTTGAATTTTTTCGTGTATTTCGTGTGTTTCGTGGTTCAGCAGCGTTTTTAAGTATTAAGGAAACCACCATGTTTCAACTAAGACCAGAAGAACGCGACTACGCCTTCGTTCCCAAAGTGGCACACCCAGAAACCAACCGCTACGGCAAACGTATCCAGTTGGTGGATGAAAACGATGCGCTGGCCGGGAAAAGCCTCAACATCAATGGCGACAGTGGCATCAGCAGCAACCCGGATCGCTACAAACAGCACGGCTTTTATTTCAACGCCGACAACTGCATTTCCTGCCATGCCTGCGAGGCCGCTTGTTCGGAAAAGAACAACCTGCCCGCACACATCGCCTTCCGCTCGGTGGGCTACCTGGAAAGCGGCAGCTACCCGGCTTACCAGCGCATGAACATCTCCATGGCCTGCAACCACTGCGATGATCCGGTGTGCCTCAAGGGCTGCCCGACCCGCGCTTACACCAAGTTTGCGGAATATGGCGCAGTGCTGCAAGACCCGGACATCTGCTTCGGCTGCGGCTATTGCACCTGGGTCTGCCCCTACAACGCGCCCCAGCTCGACCCGGTCGCCGGTCACGTCTCCAAATGCAACATGTGCGTCGACCGGCTGGAAGTCGGCCTCAAGCCGGCCTGCTCTGCGGCCTGCCTGGCCGGCGCGCTGGACTTCGGCGTGATCGAAACCCGGCCAGCACATCGCGAGCAACTGGAAGCGCGCATCCCCGGCTTCCCATCGCCCGAAATCACCCATCCCAACATCCGCTTCCAGCAGGCCAAATCACTGCCGCGCGAAATGCGCCGCACCGACTCCATGCCGCTGCGTTACGAGCGCGACGAACATGGCGGCGACTTCTACAAACCCAAGGTGGCCGAAGATGGCCGCCCCAAGCGCTGGAACCTGAAAAAACTGCGCTCGCGCGAAGACCCGCTGGTGATCTTTACCCTGGTCACGCAACTGGTAGTCGGCGCGTTCCTGACCCTGTTTTTAGGCAGCCAGTTCGGGCTTGAGGTCTTGAACCCGGCAGCCCATCCAGTCCTGCACGCCACCCTGCTGATCGGCCTGCTGGGCATAGAAACCGTGGCGCTGGTGCTCTCCACCCTGCATCTGGGGCGGCCGCACCGGTTTTACCGCGCTTTCAACAACCTGCGCTATTCGCTAGTCAGCCGTGAGGTCGCGGGGGTCGCCATGTTCTACAACATGCTCGGCGGCTACACCCTGTTCACCGCCTTGTCCGGTGCGCTGAGCTTCCTGCCTGCAGGTCTGGTGAGCGGACTGGGCACGCTGTTCGGCTGGGGCGCGGCGATTTCCGGGCCACTGGCGCTGTATTTCATGCACCGCATCTACCGCATCAAAGCTCGCCCCTACTGGAACCACTGGCAAGTGCTGACCAGCTTTTTCGGCAGCATGTTGACGCTGGGACCGCTGCTGGTGGCGCTGGCTTATGGCTGGACCCTCGCAGCAAACGGGGCGGCAAGCGGCGAATCGGCCAGCGAACTGGTGTCGCTGCTGGCCTTGCCCATGCTGCTCGGTCTGGCGCTCGAAGCCATCGGCCTGCTCTACCATGCCCGCGACCTCCAGAAGGAAGGCGGAGAAGGCGCAGCCGCCCACTACCTGCAAAGCACGGATTTCGGCTACGCCTATCTGGCACGCAACATCGGCCTGGGCCTGTCCATTGCAGGCGCAGCCGCGCTAGGCATGTCAGGCACGGAGAGCCTGCCTGGCATGCTGGGTCTGAGCATACTGGCCTTGATCATTGCGGCCACGGCTGTGGTGGGGCGCGCCCTGTTCTACGTCTGCGTGATCCCCACCACCATGCCGGGCGCATTCTTCTGGCGCAACAAGGGCTTCCAGGAACATGCGCGGGAAACTGGCCTGGCGGATATGCCGCAGGTGGGCGTCGTGCCGGATACGCATTAGATTGGTGATGGGTGAGCGGTAATGGGTAATGAGTAAGCATTTTCTCATCGCCCATCACCCATCACCCGCATTCAAAATCCATGAACCTTGGACAACGCAAACCGGATTACTTCAGAAGCGCCTTTGAAGAAGGCGTGTTTGAAGCCGCTTACGATTCGCGTCAGCAACGCCTGCGGCGACGGCTGGCGCTATCCATCCTGGGCCTGAAACATGCCCTGCGCGGCCTCCTGTTCAGTTGGCCGGCCTATGTGCTGGCGCTGGCGGTCGCCTACAGCGGCACGTTTCACGCGCTGGCCTTTCTGCTGCTGTTGATTCCCGCTGTTTTGCTTTCCGTTTATCTGCTGCTCAAAGGGGTGCGCGACGACTACCACTGCGGGGTGGAAAACGTGCTGCTGAGGCAAGATTTTGTGCGCCAGCTGATCTGGCCACGCACAGAAAAGTAATCCTCATGCCCCGAAACCGGGCAGGGTTTTGCATGAAACGGGCACAATCAGTGCATGGCTACCGGACAATCCCAAAATTTCTTTCAGAAAAACACAAATAATTATTTGTATTCATTATGTTATTGATAATGGCACAGTCATTGCTTTTTACGATCCAAACCACTTTTTGACGGATATTCACCCACAATGAGCTTCGCCACCCTTCTCAGGCAACTGGGGCGCAAGGATTTTGAGACGACTGAACACGAGGCGCACGACCTGTTCGCTGCCTTGCTGGACGGTGGCGTACCCGACCTTGAAATGGGGGCGATTCTGTATGCACTACGCGCCAAGGGAGAATCCCTGACCGAGCTGATGGGCTTCCAGCGCGCCATCGACTCGCGCATGTACCACCTCGACCCGCCGGGTGGCGCCGTACTGCCCGTTGTCATTCCCGCCTATGGCAGCGTTGTCAGCATGCCCAACATGCTACCCCTGCTGGCGCTGATGCTGGCGCGCTTCGGCGTGCCGGTCCTGCTGCACGGCACACTGGAGAATCATGGCGGCGTGGCAGCGGCCTACGTCCTGCGTGAACTGGACGTGATGCCCTGCTCCACCCTGAATCAGGCCCAGAATGAGCTGGCATCCAGGCACATTGCCTTCGTGCCGACGGCAACCCTGTGTCCGGGGCTGTCTTCCCTGCTGATTCTGCGCAGCCGTCTGGGCCTGCACAACAGCGCGCACTTCATGGTCAAGCTGCTGGACCCATTCAAGGGCGCCAGCCTGCGCCTGATCAGTGCGGGTGAAGCGGGATTTCTGGAACACCTCAATGAATTCATTCAAGCCACGCCCGGTTTGGGATTATTATTCCAAAGCACTGAGGGGGAGGCATTTGCCAACCCGCTTCAGCGCCCGAAAATAGAGCTGATTCGCGATGGCGAAACAGAAACGCTCTTTGATTCGGAGCATAGCGAAAGCCACACTTTGTCCAGTTGGCCGAGCGTGAACAATGTCAAGACCACGGCGGCCTGGATCAAACAGGTGCTCAAGGGCGAAGCGCCGCTTCCCCTGCCACTGGCCAATCAGTTGGCCTGCTGCCTCTATGGCGCGGGCTACGCTCAGGACTTTAACCAGGCAAAAGCCATCGTGGCGGTCGAAACCGGCTGCATGGCAGTGGCCTAAGAAACTCGCATAGCGAGCCTTCGTCCCCCTCTCCCCTAGGAGAGAGTTATACCCTGAAGGGTATAAAGGAGAGAGGGCAAAAAACATATTCAACACGGAGTAGGGATGATGAAAAAAATGAAATTGGTTATGGTCGGCAACGGCATGGCGGGAGTACGAACCCTGGAGGAACTGCTCAAGCTTGCACCTGAACTGTATGACATCACCGTTTTCGGCGCCGAACCGCATGCCAATTACAACCGCATCCTGCTTTCCCCGGTGCTGGCTGGCGAGCAGACCATACAGGACATCATGCTCAATGACGTGGACTGGTACGCGGACAACGGCATCACCCTGCATCTGAACAAGAAAATCAGCAAGATCGACCGCAAGGCACGGACCGTCACGGCAGAAGACGGCACGACCGCCGACTACGACCGCCTGATTCTGGCCACTGGTTCGACCCCCTTTATCCTGCCGGTGCCGGGCAACGACCTGGAAGGCGTGATCGGCTTCCGTGATATTCATGATGTGGACACCATGATCGCCGCATCGCAAAACCACAAGCACGCGGTCGTGATCGGCGGCGGCCTGCTCGGCCTGGAAGCGGCCAACGGCCTGAAGCTGCGCGGCATGGATGTGACCGTGATCCACATTGGCGAGTGGCTGCTGGAACGCCAACTGGACAAGACCGCAGCTAAATTGCTGCAAAAAAACCTGGAAGACAAGGGACTCAAATTCCTGCTGCAAAAGCAGACCGAGCAACTGGTCGGCAAGGATGGGCGCGTGTCGGCCATCCGCTTCAAGGACGGCGCTGAAATACCGGCTGACCTGGTGGTCATGGCCGTCGGCATCCGCCCCAATTCCGCGCTGGCCGAATCTGCTGGCATCCACTGCAATCGCGGCATCGTGGTCAACGACACCATGCAGACCTTCGACCCGCGCATCTATGCCATCGGCGAATGCGTCAACCATCGCGGCATCGCCTACGGCCTGGTCGCACCGCTGTTTGAAATGGCCAAGGTCTGCGCCAATCATCTGGCGGAGATTGGTATTGGCCGTTATACCGGCTCGGTGACTTCCACCAAGCTCAAGGTCACCGGCATCGACCTGTTCTCTGCCGGAAATTTCGGCGGCAGCGAGCATACTGAAGACATCGTGCTTTCCGACCCAGTCGGCGGCGTGTACAAGAAGCTGGTCATCCAGGACAACAAACTGGTGGGCGCCTGCCTGTACGGCGACACCGTGGATGGCGCCTGGTATTTCCAGTTGCTGCGCGAAGGGCGCGACATTTCCGAATTGCGCGACCACCTGATGTTCGGCCAGAGCCATCTCGGCGACACCGGCCACGCCGGCCAGAACAAGGCCGCAGCCATGACCGACGAAATGGAAGTCTGCGGCTGCAACGGCGTGTGCAAGGGCGATATCGTCAAGGCCATCAAGGAAAAAGGCCTGTTCACCCTGGATGACGTCAAGAAACACACCAAGGCGGCTTCCTCCTGCGGCTCCTGCTCCGGCCTGGTCGAGCAGATTCTGGCTTCCACGCTGGGCGGCGATTATTCTGCCACCCCGGCCAACAAGGCCATGTGCGGCTGTACCGAGCACACTCACGACTCCGTGCGCGCCGCCATTCGCGAGCAAAAGCTGCTGTCCATCCCGGACACCATGAAAGCACTGGCGTGGCGCACGCCCAATGGCTGCGCAAGCTGCCGTCCGGCGCTCAACTACTACCTGCTTTCCTCCTGGCCGGGCGAGGCGAAGGACGATCCGCAATCCCGCTACATCAACGAGCGGGCACATGCCAATATCCAGAAAGATGGCACCTATTCGGTCGTGCCGCGCATGTGGGGCGGCGTGACCAACGCAGCCGACCTGCGCCGCATCGCCGATGTGGCGGACAAGTACGAAGTGCCCATGATCCGCGTCACTGGAGGCCAGCGCATCGACCTGTTCGGCATCAAGAAAGAAGACTTGCCCAAGGTTTGGGCCGACCTGGACATGCCATCCGGCCACGCTTACGGCAAAGCGTTGCGCACGGTCAAAACCTGCGTGGGTGCTGAATTCTGCCGCTTCGGCACACAGAATTCCACGCAAATGGGCATCGACATCGAAAAAGCCTTCTGGAAAATGTGGGCGCCGCACAAGGTCAAATTTGCCGTCTCCGGCTGCCCACGCAACTGCGCCGAATCCGGCATCAAGGACGTCGGCATCATCGGCGTGGATTCAGGCTGGGAACTCTATGTCGGCGGCAACGGCGGCATCAAGACCGAAGTGGCGGAATTCCTCGTCAAGGTCAAGACGGCGGAAGAAGTGCTGGAATACAGCGGCGCCTTCATCCAGGTCTACCGCGAAGAAGCGCGCTACCTGGACCGCACCGTACACTGGGTACAGCGCGTCGGCATGGACTACGTCAAACAGCGCGTTCTGGAAGATGAAGAAGGCCGCAAGGCGCTCTACCAGCGCCTGCTATACGCCCTCTCCATCGAAAAAGACCCATGGGCCGAGCGCGTCAAGGAAGGCGTGGCCAAGCATGAATTTGAAGTTTTGTCGGTTTAGCGTGAAAGGTGAAGCGTGAAGGGTATTTTTGTACGCTTCACGCTTCACGCCTCACAAAATAGTTTCACGTAATCAGGAGTCAGATATGAGCAACTGGACCAAAATTGCCCCACTCAGCGAATTTCCCCAGCTCGGTGCACGGGTGGTTCGCCACAACGGCACGGAAATCGCCGTGTTTCGCAACGCCGGTGATGGCGTCTTCGCCATGAACGACAAATGCCCGCACAAGGGCGGCCCCCTGTCGCAAGGCATCGTCTCGGGCAACACCGTCACCTGCCCGCTGCATGGCATGAACATCTGCTTTGAAACAGGGGAAGCCGTTGCGCCAGACGAAGGCTGCGTCGGCACCTATCCGGCCAAGGTCGAGGATGGGATTGTGTTATTGGATTTGTAGCAGGGAGCAGAATTCCCTGCTATGCCGGGAATCGATTCGATCGGCCACACTCATACGGACTTGGTTTGTCGGGCATGGCGAATCGCAGCCCCAAATGATGAAGCATCGATTCTCCATGACCATTAGATTGCCAGGAAGCCGGTGTTTATCCCGGACCATCCATTTGCACTTGTAGGGGCGATTTTAACCGCCCTTGGTCGTTTTCGAAAAATGATTAACGCTCGAATTCACCGCGCTGCTCGGTTTCATTGCGCAGCGCCGGTGGAATTATGGGTTGGGCGCAGCGGGGATGAGTTCGATCCTGAGCGTGCAACCAACAGCGGCAGCGTATCTCTTCAGCGAAGCCACAGAAGGCGCATGTTTCCCGACTGCCTCCAGACGCGAGATGGCGCTTTTGGTAGTGCCCATACGGGCGGCGACCGCCTCCTGAGTGAGTCCGGCACGGGCACGCGCCGCCAACATTTCATGAGCGAGAGCATATTCGACCTCAAGCGCTTCATATGCCTCGTTAAAGCCACCGCGCTTAGATGCCTTTTCAAGGAATGCCTTGTGGTCATGGCGCACGGGTTGGAATGTCAGATCAGCCATTTTGAACCTCCTTCAATCGTTTTCGAGCGAGCTTGACTTCGTATTCTGGCGTTTGCTGCGACTTCTTGATAAAGGCGTGGAGCACGATAACTCGTCGGCCAACGAGGAAACAGTAGAACGCCCGACCAATACCCGACCGACCGCGAGGCCGTAACTCAAACAAGCCATCGCCGAAAGCTCGCGAATAAGGCAGTTTCAGATTGGGGCATGCTCAATGAGCAACTCGACTATTCGTGCGTAGTCCGCGAGAACGTCGGCAGGCCGGGAATCGATCTCGGTCTGCACTCGCTCATGGAAATACTCAACAGAAAATACCATGAATAAATGTTAGCAATAATGCGAACTTTCGTCAATGTGAGAATCGGTTTCCTGAGACGCCCAACGTTTACCGTATGGCGGCCATATCTGTATTCCATGAAGTGCGTAAAGCCATGCTGGCGAAGCTCCCCGATGGCCCGGCCCAGCTTTATATATTGCACTATAACGCAATAAATTATTTACTAATATTGCTCTTTAATGCAATATATAGATTAATTATCTTGCATTGTGACGCAATATTATGAAATCCAACTTCCCCCAACTCAAACTCCGCCAACTCGATGCCACCCTGAACCGCTGGCGCAGCGCCGATTTGCCCCCGCGTCCGCCATCCGGCTGGATCAAGGCCATCCGTGAAGGCTTGGGCATGACCGCGACACATCTCGCCGGTCGGCTAGGTGTTGCCACGTCAACCGTCACCCGGCTGGAAACCTCGGAAGCCGACGACACCATCAGCCTGGCCACCTTGCGCCGTGCCGCCGAGGCATTGGACTGCGAGTTGCAATACGCCCTGGTGCCCAAGCAGTCGCTGAGCGATACGCTGGAAGCGCGCGCCACCGCGTTGGCACGCCAGCAGATGGCCGCTATTAGCCACACCATGGCATTGGAAGCGAAAGCCACTTCGCGAGAAGAGGTTGAGGAGCAAACCCGCGCCCTCGTAGTTGCCCTGCGCAATGGTTCCCAGCGCAAGCTGTGGCGGGACAAATAACTCATGGCCATCAATCTCGACTATCCACCAGGCGCCACCCCGCTCGACGCGGACGAACTCGTCAGCCTGATCCCGAGCCACATCACCACGCAAGGTGAGCTGAACGAGTGGGAGCAACTCAACATACTGCAAGGCGAGGCTTGGGCACGCAAGCAACGCAAGGAAATCCTCAACGAAACCTTCCTGCGTCAGTTGCACAGACAGATGTTCGGTGAAACCTGGAGCTGGGCCGGTGAATTCCACAAGTCAGACAAGAATATTGGTGTTGATTGGCTCAAGATCAGTGTCGAATTGAGGAAGCTCCTCGACGACGTGCACTACCAGATCGAGCATGCTGCCTATCCGTTTTATCTGACGGGCTTGCCGCGCTATTTGCATTTTTTGTGGTGATTTTTTCTTTAAGGTGGTTTGACGTATAGATATTATTTCCATACAATAAAACACATGACAACCAAACAGCGCTTTCGCAACAAATACCGGCTGCAACTGCGCGAGAAAGATCACGAACCCATGCATGTCCACCTTGTTGGTGGCGAGGTCAATGCAAGATTTGACTTGCTGACGCTGGAAAAAGTCGCGGGGCATGTGCCGCGCGAAGTCCCCCCGCGTCAGAATAGTTGTCGCCCCGATATGATCTTGAACTTGGGGGCGATAAGGATGAAACATGGCACGGTACGGAGAAGCATTCAGGAACAGAGTGGTGGCACGGTTGTTGCCGCCGGAGAGCGCCAATATGGGT
>JAUYFQ010000095.1 GCA_030690895.1 Sulfuricellaceae bacterium | reverse complement strand
CACCCATATTGGCGCTCTCCGGCGGCAACAACCGTGCCACCACTCTGTTCCTGAATGCTTCTCCGTACCGTGCCATGTTTCATCCTTATCGCCCCCAAGTTCAAGATCATATCGGGGCGACAACTATTCTGACGCGGGGGGTCTGTCTTTGGGGCGAAAAACTTGAACGGCTCTTGTGGGTCGAAACCAGAAGTTCATATTAGACAGCTTCTATCAGATCAAGTCAGAATTTCTACAAATAAAGGACGCTGGGTATACGTAGTTTGCCCTTTCAATATTTTGATGGCCGAGCTTCCTGCGCTTGTCGCGTGACTAGTCTGCGCTCAACCCTACGCTCACGCGCTCCAATCCAGCCAGATCGCAGATTGTCGCTACCTCTGAAAACCCCTGCTGGCGCAGAATTTTGCGGCAGCCTTCCCCCTGATTGTAGCCATGTTCGAACAGCAGCCATCCGCCCGGTTTTTTGAGGTGGTGTGGCGCGGCAGCGGCGATGCGGCGGATATCGTCCAGGCCATCCACCCCAGCGGCCAGTGCGGATAAAGGCTCGAAGCGCACATCGCCCCGTTGCAGGTGCGGGTCGGCGGCTTCCACATAGGGCGGGTTGGAAACGATGAGGTCGAAGGTTTCCGACGCCAGCGCGCTGAACCAGTTGCTGTGCAATAGGCGCAGCTTGGGTGTGTCCAGCCGAGCAGCATTTTCTCGCGCCACGGCCAGCGCCTCCAATGATTGATCTATCGCTGTGACTGTCACCTGTGGCCGGTTTTTGGCAAGGCTGATGGCGATGGCACCGCTGCCGGTACCGAGATCCAGCACCTTGCAGGGCCGATTTTCGGGTATGCGTGCCAGCGCTAGTTCGACCAGCAGTTCCGTTTCGGGGCGGGGAATCAGGACGGCGGGCGTGGTCTTGAACTCTAGCCCGAAGAACTCCCGCTTGCCGATGAGATAAGCGATGGGCTCGCCTGTCAGGCGGCGCGCCAACAAGTCGGCGTAGGATGAGGGTGCCTGAAGCTCGTCGCGGTCATGCCTGATGAGCCAGGAGCGAGGTTTATCCAGCACATGGCAGAGCAGGATTTGCACTTCCAATCGCGCTTCGCGTGGGTCGAGCCCAAGCGTTGCCGCCAGTCGGCCAGCGCCTTGTCGCAGAATGTCATGCAGGCCTGCGCTCATTGTTGCGGCAGTGTTTCGAGTTTAGTCGCCACCGCCCGGCAAGCGGTGATCAGGTCGGTTACGATTCGCTCATCCACATTCAGATCGCCTTCATACTCGCCCAGATTACGGACATCGTGACATTTCGCCAGTACGCGCCAAACTTCCGGCCCCAAACCCAGTGTGTTCGGTAACACCTGAAACACGACATATCGGTTGCCCGCCAGATAGCCATGCCAGCGCAATGCGGCCAGGCACAAGGCATGTGCTGCGTTGTAGGCGAGATCGAACTTTCCTTCAAGGGATAGGCCGGAATGGGCTGCATCCGCCAGTCGCGCCAATCCGGAACGCTTGAGGCCGGCAAATTCCTTTGCGTCCGTTGGTTCGACCACAAGCGATTTGCCAAGGCCGCTCAGATTTTCAAGCGGCGAGGCCATTTTCCTCTCCGATCAACCACAATTTGGGTTGTGCCAGAACCCGCTGGATAAACGCGTTGCCTTGTTCAATCCGCTGACCGAGTTCCTGTCGGGAATACACGCTTGGGTTTACCGGGCGACCGAGTCGGTCGGCAGCGGCTTCGACAGCGGCAAAAATATCGGCATAGGTCAGGCTATCGCTCACCACCATCAGGTCGATATCGCTGGCTGCCGTGTCCTGCCCCTTTGCCACCGAGCCAAAGATGAACGCAGTGCTGATTTGTGCTGCCAATGGCGATAACGCAGCATGCAGCACATCGGCAAGACCAGAGGTTTTCAGTACCAGTCCGCGCAATTCCTCGAACACCGGTGCTGCCGAATTGGCTTGATAATGTTTCTGATTGCCCACGCGCGAAACGGTTACCAGTCCGGCTGCGGCGAGACGAGCCAATTCGCGCTGTACCGCGCCAGTGCCAGAACCGGCAAGCGCAATCATCTCATTGGCGTAAAAACTGCGTCCAGTATTGCCGAACAGCACACCCAGCACGCGCTGCTGCACTTTCGTGAAAAGCGCATCGGCGAGCCCTAGTGGCTGAGGTAAACCGGTCTTCGATGATGAATAGTTCGTTCCCATAATGGGTACTATAAACCCCATTATGGGTATGATCAAGATTCTCCAGCCAGGCTTGCCAGCAGTTCAGCCTGATGTTCGGCCATCAATGCACCGGTGACTTCGTCCATGTCGCCTTCCATGATCTGGTCGATCTTGTAGAGCGTCAGGTTAATACGGTGGTCGGTGACGCGCCCTTGGGGAAAATTGTAGGTGCGGATGCGTTCGGAGCGGTCGCCGCTGCCGACCAGGGATTTGCGGGTGGCGGCGGCCAGTGCGTTGCGCTCGCGCATCTGACCATCCATGATGCGCGCCGCCAGCACGCTCATGGCTTGGGCTTTGTTCTTGTGTTGCGAGCGGTCATCCTGGCATTCGACCACGATGCCGGTAGGCAGGTGGGTGATACGGATGGCCGAGTCGGTTTTGTTGATGTGTTGTCCGCCCGCGCCGGACGCGCGGAAGGTGTCGATTTTGAGGTCGGCTGGGTTGAGATTGACTTCAGCCAGTTCGTCAGCCTCCGGCATGATGGCGACGGTGCAGGCTGAGGTGTGAATGCGGCCCTGCGTCTCGGTGGCCGGTACGCGCTGTACGCGGTGGCCGCCGGATTCGAACTTGAGCCTGGAATAAGCGCCCTGACCAATGATCTTGGCGATGATTTCCTTGTAGCCGCCCATCTCGCCGGGGCTTTCCGAAACGATTTCTACCTGCCAGCGCTGCCGCTCGGCATAGCGCGAATACATGCGGAACAGGTCGCCGGAAAACAGCGCTGATTCGTCGCCGCCCGTGCCGGCGCGGACTTCCAGAAAGACGTTGCGCTCGTCGTTGGGATCCTTGGGGAGCAGCAGTTTTTGCAGTTCGAGTTCGATCTGCTCGTGCTTTCCCTTGTTTTCTTCGATTTCCGCCAGTGCAAAGGCTTTCATTTCCGGGTCGGAAAGCATCTCCTCAGCGGTTTTGATGTCGTCTTCGCATTGCTGCCAGGCGCGATACTGTTCCACCACCGGCGTGATTTCGGCATGTTCCCGCGTGAGCTTGCGGTAGTTGTCCATGTTGTCTGTGATGTTGGCGCTGGAGAGCAATAGATTGAGCTCTTCCAGCCGCTCGCTCAGGGAGGCGAGTTTGGCAAGAATACTGGGTTTCATGTGCTACTCGTGAATTTGGTAAATGCGTCGCAGCATGGCTTCAAGCTGAGTGCGATCTTCGCTGCTGACGTGATTGAGCGCGTGGCTGGGGGTGTGAAGGAATTTATTGGTGAGTGCTCGCGCCATCAATTCCATGACTTCTCGCGGGTCTTCGCCGCGAGTCAGCAGGCGCTGGGCATGCTCCAGTTCCTGGCGGCGGATGCGGTCAGCGTGGTCGCGTAGGGCGCGGATAGTGGGCACGACTTCGCGGTTATCCATCCACTCGACAAAGCTTTGCACGCGGGATTCGACGATCGCTTCTGCTTCAGCCGCCGCAACCTGACGGCTATCCATGCCTTCCTGCACGACTTGGGCGAGGTCGTCCACGCTATACAGGAATACGTCGCTCATTTCGCCGACTTCTTCCTCGATGTCGCGCGGCACAGCCAGATCCACCATGAACATGGGGCGGTGCTTGCGCGCCTTGATGGCGCGCTCGACCATGCCTTTGCCCAGAATCGGCAAGGGGCTGGCAGTGGAAGTGACGATGATGTCGTAGGCCGCCAGATGGTCGGGCAATTCATTCAGAGTGATCGCGCCGCCGCCAAAGCGCTGCGCGAGGAGGTTGGCTCGATCCAGGGTGCGGTTGGCCACCAGAATATGTTTGGGATGCTGCGCGGCAAAGTGGTTGGCGCACAGTTCGATCATTTCACCCGCACCGATGAACAGGACGTTCTGACTCTGGATGCTGGGAAAAATTCGCTGCGCCAGGCGCACAGCCGCCGCCGCCATGGACACCGAGTTGGCGCCAATGGCCGTGGTGCCGCGTACTTCCTTGGCGACGGAAAAAGTCCGTTGAAACAGCTTGTGCAGCAGGGTGCCCATGGTGCCCGCCTGCTCGGCGGTTTTGACTGCCTGCTTGAGCTGTCCGAGTATTTGGGTTTCGCCCAGCACCATGGAATCCAGCCCGCTGGCGACCCTGAAAGCGTGCTTGACCGCCTCCTGCTTGGGCAGGGTGTAAAGGTAAGGCTCGATGGCATGGGTTTTGAGCTGGTGAAAATCCGCCATCCATTCAATGGCCTGCTCGGGCGCTTCCGTATTGCAATAAATCTCGGTGCGGTTGCAGGTGGAAAGAATGGCTGCTTCCTTGACCGGGCGGTGGCCGACCAGATCGTGCAGCGCCAGTTTCAGATTTTCGGCATGAAACGCCACTTGCTCGCGAATGGCGAGTGGTGCAGTGTGGTGGTTGATGCCGAAGGCGAAAAGCTGCATGTGGATGAGGCGAACTAAAAGTTAAACGGTCGGAAATTATACCGGAGTTTGTTCCAGACAATTGATCCGCGCGGAAGTGATTGAACCAGGATACCCCGGAAATGGTAATAAGCAGGTATTTCGCAGTCAGGTGGAAGCGCGCAAAAGTCAGGGAGGGTAGTGTAGTAGCGGAGCCAAGTCAGCCCGGAATCACAACACCTCGGCGCAAAATACGGCAGGTGTGACAATCCGGGCGCGTTCGATATGCCCACGTTGCAGCAAGCCAGCGCGGCGATCACCGGTTACCAGATAGTCCGCATCGCCAGTCACGGCCATGGCCAGCAGAAACGCATCGTTGGGATCATTGGCTTCAACCTCGATGTTCAGGTGCTCCAGTACCACGGCGCGTTGCAGGTTGTTGACCATGACGCCCACCTTGGCTGGCTGCAGAACGGCCTGGAGCTTGGGGTAGCGGCTGGCTCGGCGAATTTCGTCGAGCTGCATGCGCGATGTCACCACTTCGAAGTGTGCCGCACGCCAGGCGCGATAGATTGCATTGGGAGCCCCATGCGGCGAGATCAGGGCGCTGAACAGGATGTTGGTATCCAGAACGACCCGCATCAGTGCTGACGTGCCCACTGCAGCGCTTCATCGACCATGGAGGTCAAATCCTCTTCTCTCACGTTTGCATTGACAGCCTTGGCCTGTTCGGCGGTCAGTTCCAAGATGTGAGCCCGTACCGCCTCTTCGATAAAGCGCGACAAGTCGCCTTTTCTGCCGCCGCCCTGACTGGCCAGAAACATGCGAAGGGATTGATCGGTGTCAGCAGAAACGGCAACATTCCAGCGTATCGTATCCATGACATTCCCCGTAAATAGGTGTTTATGTGTTTATACGCCGATCGCTGCGGCCATGCAATGACCCGAAAAAATCTGAGATCGTGGATGGCTTTGCTGCCCAGTTGACGGGTGAGGCAGTAAGGGCGGGTTAAAGGCAATACTGTTTAGATAGATAAAATTCGAGGCATTGGCTCGCAAGGCGTATTGATCGGATCGCCTCGTTTTCGGAGATTGAATTTGCTCATTTTTCGTTTCACGCCACGGGGATTTCGTTTGCCGCGACTGGTGACAGCGC
>JAUYFQ010000091.1 GCA_030690895.1 Sulfuricellaceae bacterium | reverse complement strand
CCCATGACGGGCAGCAGCTTGAAGGAATACAGGTCGTAAATCGGTCGCAGCGGCGCGGCAACTTTGGAGAACTCCAGCACCAGCACCCGTCCGCCGGGTTTGATGACGCGGTACATTTCCTTCAGCGCCGCATCCTTGTGCGTCATGTTGCGCAGGCCGAACGCCACTGTCACGCAATCGAAATAATTGCTCGGAAAGGGAAGTTTCTCGCCATCGCATTGTGCGGCAGTCGGGCGGAATCCAGCATCCAGCAGTCGGTCGCGACCGACTGTCAGCATGGAGCTGTTGATGTCGGTGAGAATGACCTGGCCGCTGGCACCCACTTTTTCGGCAAATTTCAGCGACAGGTCGGCGCTGCCGCCCGCCACATCCAGCACCCGTCCACCCGCCCGCACGCCGCTCTGATCGATGGCAAAGCGTTTCCACAAGCGATGCATGCCACCTGACATGACATCGTTCATCAAGTCATAGCGACTGGCGACAGAATGAAAAACTTCCGCAACCTTGCCGGCTTTTTCTTTCTCGTCTACGGTCTCGTAGCCGAAATGCGTGGTGAATTCGCTCATTATTTACTTCCGCAGCCTCCGGAACCGCAGCCGCCAGAGCCGCAACCACCGGATTTTTTATTAAGGAGCAGGGGGTTTTCCGCCTCAGCCTCGCGGTTTGCGCCCGCCTCTGTCATGCGGCGCAGATAATCCTGCCAGAGGCTCTCCTGCTTGTCGCCCAGGTTATACAGGTAGTCCCAGGAGTAGATGCCGCTATTGTGTCCGTCGTCAAAGATCAAGGCGACGGCGTAATTCCCCACCGGTTCGATCCCGGTAATTTCCACGTTCAGCTTGCCCACTTGCAGCGTTTCCTGCCCGGCGCCATGGCCGCGCACTTCAGCGGAGGGCGAATAAACGCGCAGGTATTCGCAGGAAAGGTGGAATACCTTGCCATTATCGAAAGCGATTTCCAGTTCGCGCGATTTCTGGTGCAATTTGATGTCGGTGGGGCGGGGGGTATTTTGATCGAGACCGCTCATTGCTTGTCCTTAATGTATAGGGGAATCATAACCGAGAACCGGCACTGCGCCAAACTCAGCGCCGGTCAGGAACCTGAAAGAGAGATTGGGTTGAGACCGTCAATTACCAGAGGGGATTACTCAGGAATTGCGGGCGCGTCAATCAGGTTTTAATGTCGCCAACTCACCCTCGCTGAAGCCCGCCGCGCGCCGTGCGGCAAGATTGAATGGGCCGCGCATGACGGGTGCGCCGTATTCTGCGGCCAGGTGGGCATAGGTGCTGGCCGGTTCCAAGCCGCGCTGTCGGCACAACCAGCCATACCAGCGGTTGCCAATACCGACATGACCAATTTCATCGCGCAGGATAATGTCAAGGATGGCGGCAGCGGCCATGTCGCCGACCTGCGCAAGCTTGGCGCGAATCGGCGGGGTGGCATCCAGTCCGCGCGCCTCCATGGTGCGAGGGACTAGCGCCATGCGGGCGAGAAGGTCGGCACGAGTCTTGTCGGCCATTTCCCACAGGCTGTTATGCGCGGGAAAGTCGCCGTAAACGTAGCCTAGCGTTTGCAAGTGCCCGGCCAACAGGGAAAAATGCAAGGCTTCTTCCTGCGCGACCTGTAGCCAGTCCGCATAGTATTCTCGCGGCATGTCCGGGTAGCGCCAGACGGCATCCAGCGCCAGGTTGATGGCCGTGAATTCGATATGCGTCAGAGCATGAATGAGCGTGGCGCGGCCTTCCATTGTATTCATGGCGCGGCGCTTGACCAGACGGGGCGGCACCAGTTCAGGTTTGAGCGGTTGGCCGGGGATGGACGCGTTTGCCGTTAGGGCGGTTTGCGCGTCCAGCATGAGATTGCCGGATTGCCATGCCTGCGCCAGAAGGCGCACGCCTTCTGCTTTGTGGGCAGGGTCGGGTTCTGATAGCCAGAACAGCGCCGCCTGGCGCAATTCATGAGGGTGGGTGTTGTCAGGTGGTTTCATGTCTTGTTCAAGTAAATTTCGTTATCCCTAATCCGGCAAGGTTCTTGCGACGACCCAGACCTGGATATCCTGCGCGCCCTGTTTAAGCAAGGCCAGGCTGAGTTCGTGACAGCTTGTGCCCGTGGTCATGACGTCATCGATAATGGCGATGCGCTTTCCTTCCAGCGCGAGCGTGGTGCGGAAGGCGCCTTTCAGGTTTTTTACCCTGTCTTTGCGCGACATGCCTACCTGTGGCGGGCTGTCCTTGATTCTCTCTATACCACTGATTTGAAGCGGGACCCCGGTTCTTGCCGAAACCTGGCGTGCAATTTCCAGCGCCTGGTTAAAGCCCCTCGTCTTGAGCCGTTCCGGATGCAGGGGCATGGGGATGATCAGGTCTGGGCGGGTTTCGTGCGTCATTTCAGCCGCCAGTTCCCGGCCAAGAAAAGAAGCGATGTGAAGTCGATGGCGATATTTCAAGGCGTGAATCAGGGCATCCATCGGGAACTGGTAGGCAAACAAGGCGCGAGTGCTTGAAAAAGCGGGAGGCATCTTCAGGCAATGGCCGCATCGGTTCCCCTCGGAAGCGGGCAGGGCGCAGGACGGGCAGGCAGGCGCGGTGAGCCAGGGCAGATCGGCGTGGCAGGCCGTGCATAACGGGAACGCACTGGCACGAGCGCCGCACAGGATGCAGGCGCCAGGAAACTGCCGGTGCATAAATTTCAGGCAGCTGTTTAAAATCGAGGCTCGATAAATTGACAAGGTGGGCGCGATCCTGAATCATTCGCGGCTATTTTACCTTCTCGTACCCAAATATATATGGAAACGACCCAGCTTCTCAGCGCCAACAGTCAGCGGTTCTCGGCGCGAATATTCAATCTTTGCAGCATGGTGGCGGTATCCGTGCCGGTTCTGGTCATGATCTGGATTGCGGCTTCGATTTTTGTGTATGCCTCCGTGGCGCATCATCCGAATGAAAAAGTGGTGCATTACAACCGCCAGGCGGGTTATCGGTTTTACGGGGCAACCGGCGCACTGGTGATTTTCGGGCAGCCGATTTATGGCTTGTTTCCAGTCTGGTGGCAGGGTTTGCTGGCAGTCTGGCTGGTCGCTGCAGCAGTGGTACTGCCGCTTGGGGTTCGCGATCTGTTAAGGGTGCAACGGACAAATTGGCAGGATATGGAAATAAATGGGGCAAATAATCATGAATGACATTTCAGAAGTGCAAAAAATTAACTCCAGAATCTGGACGGTGGCCGAAATCGAGTCGCTGTTTGCCTTGCCGTTCAGCGATCTGATGTTTCAGGCGCAGCAGGTCCATCGCCAGCATTTCGATGCCAACGAGGTGCAGGTCAGCACCCTGCTTTCGATCAAGACCGGCGGATGTTCGGAAGATTGCGGCTATTGCTCGCAGTCCGCTCACCATGAAACGCCGGTCAAGCGCGAGCCGCTGATGGCGCTGGATGAAGTGCTGGTCGCGGCAACGCGCGCCAAAGCCAGCGGCGCGACGCGTTTTTGCATGGGCGCCGCCTGGCGCGGGCCACAGCAGAAAGACATGGAAACAGTGCTGGAAATGGTGCGCGCTGTCAAAGGCTTGGGGCTGGAAACCTGCGTGACACTGGGCATGTTGAAGGCCGAGCAGGCCGAACAACTGCGCGAAGCCGGGCTGGATTACTACAACCACAATCTGGATACCGCGCCGGAATTTTATGGTCAGGTAATTACCACCCATACCTATCAGGATCGACTGGATACGCTGGGCAGGGTGCGCAAGGTCGGCATCAAGGTGTGCAGCGGCGGCATCGTCGGCATGGGTGAATCCCGCACTCAGCGCGCTGCGCTGATCGCGCAACTGGCCAATCTCAACCCTGCGCCGGAATCCGTTCCCATCAACATGCTGGTGCAAGTGGAAGGTACGCCCCTGCGCGGCGCAGAAAATCTGGACCACATCGAGTTTGTCCGGACGGTTGCCGTGGCGCGCATCGCCATGCCGCAGAGTCTGGTGAGGCTGTCCGCCGGGCGCGGGGAGATGGCCGATAGCGTGCAGGCATTGTGTTTCCTGGCTGGCGCGAACTCGATTTTTTATGGCGAAAAGCTGCTGACTGCTGATAATCCGGACACTGGCTCCGACCAGGCATTGTTCGTGAAACTTGGCATTCGCGTCATGTCTGCCTGATGCCTTTCGCGCATCTGAGTGCATCGTTGCAGAAAAGAAACGAGCAGGGCCTGCTGCGCCAGCGCCGCTTGCTGGAAAGCCCGCAGGGCGCCAGGGTACGGGTGGATGGCGTGGATTTGCTGTCGTTCTGCAGCAACGACTACCTGGGGCTGGCCAATCACCCGGCGCTGATCCACGCCGCTTGCGAGGGCGCGGAGAAGTGGGGGGTGGGCGCAGGCGCATCCCACTTGGTCACCGGTCATACGCAAGCCCATCACGATCTGGAACCCGCACTGGCCCGGTTTGTCGGCCTGCCCGCTGCCTTGCTGTTCTCAACAGGATACATGGCCAATCTTGGCATCGTCACCGCCTTGCTGGGTCGCCATGATGCGATTTTTGCCGACAAGCTCAACCATGCTTCCCTGAACGATGCCGCGCAACTGTCGCGCGCGCGCTTGCACCGTTACCCGCATGGTTCGCTGGCTGCGCTGGAACAGGTGCTGAGTGAGTCGAAAGCCGCCCACAAACTGGTGATCAGCGATGCGGTGTTCAGCATGGATGGCGATATCGCGCCGGCGCCGGCCTTGCTGGCGCTGTGCGAAAAATACAATGCCTGGCTGCTGCTGGATGACGCGCACGGCTTCGGCGTGCTGGGGGCAAATGGCAAAGGCGTTCTGGAACACTTTGCCTGTCATTCCCCGCGCATCATCTATATGGCAACCCTGGGCAAGGCGGCAGGTGTGGCCGGCGCGTTTGTCGCCGGCGATCAAACCTTGATCGACTATCTCGTCCAGCATGCCCGCAGTTATGTTTACACGACTGCAGCCCCGCCCCTGCAGGCCTGTGCCTTGCAGGCGAGCCTTGGTTTGATTGCCGAAGAAGGCTGGCGCAGGGACAGGCTCAAGCAATGGGTGACGCGCTTACAGGATGGCCTGAATTTGCATAACTGGCACTTGATGCCGTCTTCCACACCGATACAGCCGCTAGTGATCGGCACTAGCCTGGATGTCGTCAAGCTAAGTGAGCGCCTGCTCTCAACCGGGATTCTGGTGCCTGCAATTCGCCCCCCGACCGTGCCGCAGGGAACGGCGCGGCTGCGTATTTCCCTGTCGGCGGCACATGTTGAAGAAGACATTGATCAATTGATCGTGGCACTAAACCGGTTGGCGAAAGCATGAACCCTGAAAGCATGTTTGAATCACGAGGAAAGGTAGGGCGCAATAACCAACGGGCATTGCGCCAGAAGCATGCGGTGCAATGCGCTACGCTTATTGCACCCTACTACCTAGCGCTACCAGCATGAGCATGCATGCCGAAATAATGGGCAACGGCCGCGACCTGGTACTGATCCATGGCTGGGGAATGCATGGCGGGATCTGGGGCGGCGTTGTTCCTGAACTGTCCAGGCACTTCCGGGTGCATGTGGTGGATTTGCCGGGGTACGGCGCCAGCCCTGCGTGTCAGCCCTATGATCTGGATACCTTGGCCGCCAGGCTTGCGGATTCGATTCCCGATGGCGCTGGCGTGATTGCCTGGTCGCTGGGCGGCCTGGTGGCGCAACGACTGGCCGTGCTGAACGCTGACAAGGTGGAGCGACTGATGCTGGTTGGCTCGTCCCCGTGTTTCGTGCAACGTCCGGACTGGCCGCACGGCATAGAGGCGGCTGTTTTGCAGCAGTTTGCGGATGATCTTGGGCGTGACTACGCGGGCACCTTGCTGCGCTTCCTCTCCCTGCAGGCACGCAATGGCGAGAATGTTCGAACCGTCATGAAATACCTGCGCGTGGCGCTATTTTCGCGTGGCATCCCCTCTACGGAGGTGCTGAGCGCCGGGCTGAATATTCTGCTGGAGAGCGACTTGCGCTCAAATGTGGCGCACATTCGGCAGCCGGTCTGCCTGATGCACGGCGACCGGGACATGCTGGCGAACATTGACGCGGCTCGCTGGATGAGCGGCCAGCTTGCGGGTTCGCGCCTGACAGCCCCCTCGCCCATGGTTACCCCCTCCCCAACCCTCCCCCGCTTACGGGAGAGGGGGCAATCGGCTCGCTGTGCGAGTTCTGGATTGATTGAGATTCCCGGCTGTGCCCATGCCCCATTTATTTCTCATGCTGGCCAGTTCCAGCAAGCCGTAATGGAGTTTTTTGCGTAATGGATGCATTGACGATAGACAAACAGAGAGTGCGATCCTCCTTCAACCGGGCTGCCTCCAGCTACGACCGGGTGGCTGTGTTGCAACGCACAGTGGCCGAGCGCATGAACGAGCGCCTTGCTTTCGTCAAATTCCAGCCAGCCGTCATTCTCGACGGCGGTTGCGGCACAGGCTACGGGCAAGCTTTGCTGAAGGCGCGTTATCCTGCCGCGCGCCAGATCGGGCTGGACATTGCCATCAACATGTTGCGTCTGACACGCGGAGCACAACCCTGGTGGAAAAGCTGGCTGCCAGGCAAGCAGTCGGAAGCCGCGCTGGTATGCGGCGATCTGGAATCCTTGCCGCTAAAACCGGCTTGCGTGGACATGATCTGGTCGAATCTGGCCTTGCAGTGGTGCAACGACCTGGAGGCCACGTTTGCGGACGCGCGCCGGGTATTGGCGCCGAATGGCCTGTTCATGTTCAGCACCTTCGGCCCGGACACCCTGATGGAATTACGCCAGGCGTTCAGCCGTATCGACGGCCATACCCACGTCAGCCGCTTCCAGGATATGCACGATGTCGGCGACGCCCTGATGCGCGCCGGATTTGCCGAGCCGGTCATGGATATGGAACGCTTCACCCTGACCTACGACGATGTCGCCGGCCTGATGGCCGACCTCAAGGCGCTGGGCGCGCATAACGCCACTCAGGGACGGCGGCACGGGTTGGTCGGCAAGAAAACCTGGCAGCTCATGGTTGACGGCTATGACGCGCTGCGCCAGGAGGGCAAGCTCCCAGCCACCTACGAAGTGGTGTACGGCCACGCCTGGGCGCCGAACGCCTTGCCGGATGGCCGCCAGGTCATGCAGATGCCGCGTTCTCTGGCACGCAAATAGATGTCCTCCCTCGCTTTCAAGGGTCTGTTTGTAGCAGGAACTGACACGGATTGCGGGAAAACGCTGATTTCCTGCGCGTTATTACATGCCTACGCCGCGACCGGATTGCAGGTGGCGGGCATGAAACCGGTCGCGACCGGCTGCGAAACCGGATCGGGTGGCGAATGGTCTTGTGAAGATGTCCGGTTACTGAGACAGGCGTCCAGCCGAGTATTTCCACTGGAATGGGTCAATCCTTACGCCTTTACGCCGCCAGTTTCACCTCATATTGCTGCAGCTGAATCAAACCAGGCGATCAGTCTGGAAAAAATTGCTGACTGCTACGCAAGCTTATCCGCCCAGCTTGATCTGGTCGTGGTGGAGGGGACCGGCGGCTTCAGGACGCCCCTGAGCGAAGAGGTAGATATGGATATGGCCGATCTGGCCGTCAGGCTGGGCTTGCCGGTGGTGCTGGTGGTGGGGATGCGCTTGGGCTGCCTGAATCACGCGTTACTTACAGCCGAAGCCATTCGCTCGCGGGGCTTGGCGTTAGCCGGGTGGGTAGCAAACCAGATCGATCCGGGGATGGACCGTTTTCAGACCAATATCGATACCTTGAAGCACCGTCTGGAAGCGCCGTTGCTGGGTGTGGTGGCGTTTAACGAGAAGCCGGATGCGGCAGAAATCGGACGCAACCTGTCTTTGTTGGCCTTGTCGTTGTGATGTTGGCGCGGCATTGAATTTTTAGTGCTGCGATACCCTGAAATGCCGCAAAAAGTGTCCGACAGCCAGTTTTGAACCTAGCCAGCCAAGCAGGGCGGACAGTCCCAGTAATATCAGAGAGTCGATCAAACCGAGTTGCTGGAGCTGAAAGGTCGAGCCATACAGGCTGGCCAGGGTGCTGACCTGGGCATTGAGAAAATGAATGCTGGCTGCGATGATTGCCCAGGCGCAGAGTCCGCCCAATAGCCCTTGTAGCGCGCCGTGATAGAGAAACGGCAGCTCAATGAAGCGGTCGGTCGCGCCGATCAGTTTGCTGACTTCAATTTCTTCCTGACGGGTCAGAATTTGCAGGCGGATGGTATTGCCGGTGCCGGCAGCCAGCCCAAACCCGAGCAGCGTTGCGACCAGCAGCGTCAGTTGTTTTCCCAGACCGAGTATGGCATCCAGACGGCGCGCCCAGTTGCTATCCAGTTCGGCTGCTGCAATGCCGGGCCATTGAACAGCTTCGTCGCGCAGCGATTCGAGTGCGTCCGGGGCACTGTTGCTGGGGAGCAGAATATAGGCATCTGGCAGAGGGTTGCTTGCCAGTCCGGCTGTCAGGTCGGACAAACCGCTGCTGGCGGAGAGTTCCTTCAGCGCCTGTTCCTTGCCGACGAAACGGTAGCTGGCAATCCCCGAGTGGCCCTTGAGGCGACTGTCGATCTGCTTGCGGGCATCCTTGTCGGCATCCACTTTCAGAAAAAGCGTGATTTGCGGATCGGCGCCCAGGTGGCCTGCCGCCTGATCAAGGCTGGACAGCATGAGATAGAGGCCGGTCGGCAGGCTGAGGGTAATGCCCATGACGCTGATCGTGAGCAGGGTGGCGACCGGCGTTGAGAACAGGCGTTGAAACACGGTCACGAGAATATGCCAGTGGCGGGTCATATTAGCGCTCCATGTTGCAAGCGCAGTGTGCGCTGGCTGAAGCGTTCTATCATCTGGTCGTCATGCGTGGCGATGACGACAGTGACGCCGACCTGATTGAAGGATTTGAACATTTCCATGATTTCGACCGAATAGGCCGCATCCAGGTTGCCGGTCGGTTCATCCGCCAGCAGGATGGTGGGGCGGTGGACGATGGCGCGCGCCACGCAAAGCCGTTGTTGTTCGCCGCCGGATAAAGTGATCGGCATGGATTTTTCCTGCGCCAGCAGGCTAACCTTGTCCAGCGCGGCACGCACCCGTTTGGTCGCCTCGTTGCGATCGAAGCCGGTGATTTCCAGCGGCAACATGACGTTATCGAAGGCACTGCGGTCGTAGAGCAGTTTGTGATCCTGGAAAATCAGACCGAAATTTCGCCGCAGGAAGGGAATGGCTGCGGGCCGCATCTGGCCGAGATTCTGGCCGTTGATGATGAGTGTGCCGCTGCTGGGGGCTTCGATGGCGGCGATCAGTTTCAGCAGCGTGCTTTTGCCTGCCCCTGAATGACCGGTGATGAACACCATTTCACCCTCTTCGATATCGAGGGTGACCTCCTTGAGAGCCTCGATTCCACCCGGATAACGTTTGCAGACCTGGCTTAAATTGATCACTCGAACAGCGCCTCGACAAATTCCTGCGCCACGAAGGGACGCAGGTCTTCCATTTGTTCGCCCACGCCAATGAAGCGAATCGGGATCGGGCGGGCGCGCGCGATGGCGGCGATCACGCCCCCTTTGGCGGTGCCGTCGAGTTTTGTTAGCGCCAGGCCGGTGACTTGCAGTGCATCATCAAAAGCCTTGACCTGTGCCAGGCCGTTCTGGCCGGTGTTGGCGTCGAGTACCAGCAGAACTTCATGCGGCCCGCTGGGGTCGGCCTTGGCAATCACCCGCTTGACCTTCCTGATTTCTTCCATCAGGTGCATCTGGGTCGGCAGACGCCCGGCAGTATCCGCCAGCACGATGTCGATTCCACGCGCCTTGGCGGCGTGAATGGCGTCAAAAATGACCGCTGCCGAATCGCCGCCTTCCTGGGCGATGACTGTGACGTTGTTGCGTTCGCCCCACACCATCAGTTGCTCGCGTGCCGCCGCGCGAAAGGTGTCGCCTGCCGCCAGCAGGACTGATTTTCCTTGGGATTGAAAATATTTTGCCAGCTTGCCTATGGTGGTGGTTTTGCCTGCGCCGTTCACGCCTGCCAGCATGATGATGAAAGGTTTGTGTGAAGCGGTTTCCAGCGGTCCTTCCAGCGGCTTGAGCAGATCCAGCAGGGATTGTTGCAGGGTCGATTTCAACTGGGCGGCATCGGTCAGCCCTTCGCGCTTGACCCGAGCGCGCATGTCGTCAAGCAGATACTGGGTGGCGGTGACGCCCACGTCCGAAGTGAGCAGGATGGTTTCCAGTTCCTCGTACAGCGCCTCATCGATCTTCCCGCTACTGAACAAGCCGGTCAGCTTCTTGCCCAGTTGCTCGCGCGTGCGGGACAGACCCTGCTTCAGGCGCGCGGCCCAGCTTTCCGGTTTTTGGCTGGCCGACTTGGCTTGCGGTCCAACTGGTGTGGCAGGATCGGATTTCTTCAGGAAACTAAACATTTGATTGGGGTGTCAGTGCATGGGGTTGCGGATAAGGAATGACTTATAATCGGTGTCTCATTTTATCCCGAATGCGTGGCGATTAGATAGGAGCATGTGTGAAAGCAGAATTCTGGCTTAATTTGAAACTCGCGAAGCGAACCCATGTCCCTCTCTCCCTCAGGGAGAGAGCAAGGAGAGAGGGAAACAGCCATGGCGAAGCGCTGTTTAATATTTTGGAACAACGATTCGCCATGGCTGTTGGCGCGATGCTGTTTGGCCTGTCCTGCGGGGTGCTGGCCAACCCGTTCGAGCATCAACTGGCCAATGGCATGAAGGTGGTGGTCAGGGAAGACCGCCGTGCGCCGGTGGTGGTATCGCAGGTCTGGTATCGCGCGGGCAGCATGGACGAGGTGAACGGTTCGACTGGCGTGGCGCATGTTCTGGAACATATGATGTTCAAGGGGACGCGCAAGGTGCCGGCTGGCAAATTTTCCCGGCTCATCGCGGAAGCGGGGGGCAAGGAAAACGCTTTCACCAGCCGCGATTACACCGCCTATTTTCAGCAGTTGCAGATTGACAGATTGCCGCTGGCATTCAAGCTGGAAGCTGACCGGATGGAAAACCTGGTCTTGACCGAAAAGGAATTCTCGAAAGAAATCAAGGTGGTGATGGAGGAACGCAGGATGCGTACCGAGGACAATCCGCAGGCGCTGGTGCATGAGCGCCTGATGGCAGCGGCTTTCGACGCGCATCCCTATCATCACCCCATCGTCGGCTGGATGAACGATCTGGAAAACATGACGGTGGCCGATGCGCGCGACTGGTACCGGCGCTGGTATGCGCCCAATAACGCCACGCTGGTGGTCGTGGGTGATGTCCGGCATGAGGAGGTGTTCCGGCAGGCACAACGCCATTTTGGACCGCTCAAGCCGCATGCCCTGCCTGCACGCAAGCCGCAGGAAGAACCTGCCCAGCGCGGCATCAAACGACTGGTGGTGAAAGCGCCTGCCAAATTGCCCTATCTGGTCATGGCCTGGCGGGCGCCAGCTTTGCGTGATTTGGCGCAGGACTGGGAACCATTCGCGCTGGAAATGCTGTCTGGCGTGCTGGACGGCAATGCCTCGGCGCGCCTGAATCAATCCCTGGTGCGCGACAGCCGTCTGGCCGCTGATGTGGGCGCGGGTTATGACGGTATTTCACGTGGCCCCGGTTTGTTCATGATTGAAGCAACGCCCAGCGAGGGCAAGACGGTTGAAGAGGTTGAACAGGGCATACGTTCGGAACTGGCTCGTTTGCAACAGGGGGGCATTACTGAAGACGAGTTGCTCAGGGTCAAGGCCCAGGTGCTGGCGGCGAAGGTTTATCAGCGCGATTCGATGTTTTATCAGGCCATGCTGATCGGAAATATGGAAAGCTCGGGTTTGAGCTGGCGTGACGAAAAAGCCCTGCTGGATAAACTGAAGGCAGTGACGGCGGAACAGGTGAAAGAAGTGGCCAATAAATATTTTCTGGATGACGGACTGACCGTTGCAACGCTGGCCCCGCAGTCACTGGACGGAAAAAAGCCGGTTGCGGCTGTTCAGGGAGGCGGTCATGCTCACTAAATCAATCGTGTCAGCCAGCTTGTTGGGGCTGGCGGCATCGTTCATTTCTGCCATGACTTTTGCCGGGCTGCCGATCCAGCACTGGCAGACTGATCGCGGGACGCGCGTGCTGTTTGTCGAAAATCACGATCTGCCCCTGCTGGATGTCAGCGTGAGCTTTGATGCCGGTTCCCGTCGGGATGTAGCCGACAAGGCCGGACTCGCTGGATTGACGGCGCATCTGCTGCCACTGGGGGCGGGGGGGCGAAAGGAAGATGAAATCGCCCGCCGGTTGGCCGACGTGGGCGCGCTGCTTGAGCCAACCTCCGATCAGGATCAGTCCGGGCTGGTTTTGCGCACCCTGAGCAGCGCACGCGAGCGCGAACAGGCGCTCGAGCTGATGTCCAGCGCATTGCAACAGCCGGATTTTTCTGCCGAAGTTCTGGCGCGGGAAAAAGCCAGAATCATCGCTGGCCTGAAAGAAGAAGCCACCCAGCCCGGTGCGATTGCCGCCAAGGCATTTCAGGCGAGCCTGTATGGGAGCCATCCTTATGGGCAGCCCGGCACGGGAAAGATCGAGACTGTCGATGCGCTGCAACGCCAGGATCTGGTGAATTTCTACCAGCGCCACTATCACGCCAATCTGGCTGTCATCGCGCTGGTTGGCGATGTGTCGCGCGCTGAAGCCGCTGCAATTGCTGATCGCCTGAGCGCACAACTGCCTGCCGGAGATGGTGCGCTACCTGCTCTGCCAGAAGTCAGCCCACTCGCCAAACCCGAGTCGCAAACTCTGCCTCATCCGGCTACCCAAAGTCATATCCTGATGGGTGCGCCCGGTATGAGCCGCAAGGATGCGGACTATTTCTCCTTGATGGTGGGTAATTACATACTCGGCGGCGGTGGCTTTGCATCGCGCTTGACCGAGGAGGTGCGCGAAAAACGGGGCCTGGCGTATAGCGTGTATAGCTATTTTATTCCGCTGGCTCAGCCGGGGGCGTTTCAGATCGGCCTGCAAACCAGGCGCGATCAGGCGAATGAGGCTCTGAATGTGACCAGGACGACCCTGCGGGGGTTTGTCACCGAAGGCCCCACGCAGGAAGAACTGCGCCGGGCCAAGCAAAACCTGATCGGCAGTTTTCCCTTGCGGCTGGATAGCAACAAGAAAATTCTCGGCTACCTGTCCATGATCGCGTTTTATCAGTTGCCGCTGGATTATCTGGATCGATTTATCGAAAATATCGATCGGGTAACGCTGACGGATGTTAAATCAGCTTTCAGGCGGCGTGTCGATCCGGACAATATGGTAACGGTGGTTGTCGGTGGCGAAGCCAAAAAGTAACCGCGTGCGCATCATCGGCGGAGCCTGGCGCAGCCGCTTGTTCCCCTTTCCCGATGTGATAGGATTGAGACCCACGCCGGATCGGGTGCGGGAAACCCTGTTCAACTGGATGGGGCAGGACATGGATGGCAAGGTGTGCCTTGATCTGTTTGCCGGCAGTGGCGCGATGGGTTTCGAGGCGCTTTCGCGGGGCGCGGCGCAGGTGGTGATGGTGGAGCTCGATAGTCGCGCCGCCCGCGCCCTGCGAGAGAATATCGAGTTGTTGGGGGCAGGCCATTGTGAATTGGTGGTAGGCGATGCCCTCGGATTTCTCGGCAGGGACGAACGCCATTACGATGCCATTTTTGTCGATCCGCCCTATGCTCAGAAGCTGTTGCCGGGTATCCTGCCCGGTTTATCTTCCCGATTGAAGCCGGGAGGCATGGTGTATGTGGAGTCCGACTCGCCGCAGGAGTTTGGTTGCGAGTGGGAGGTCTGGAGAAACGGGAAGGCGGGCCAGGTGCTGTTTTATCTTTTGAAAGCCGTGAAAAAATGCTGAAAGCGGTCTATCCGGGTACCTTCGACCCCATTACGCGAGGTCATGAGGATCTGGTCAGACGCGCGGCCAGCCTGTTTGACGAGGTGGTGGTGGCCGTGGCGGATAGTCAATCCAAGCGTCCTTTTTTCGCTGTTGATGAAAGAGTGGAAATGGCGGCTTCAGTTCTGGCGGATTGCCCCAATGTCAGGGTCTATGGATTCTCTGGCTTGCTGATTCACTTCTTGCAGGCGCAAGACGCGGCTATAATTCTGCGCGGACTCAGGGCGGTGTCGGATTTTGAGTATGAATTTCAGTTGGCGGGCATGAACCGCAAACTTTACCCGAACGTGGAAACAATTTTTCTGACGCCATCCGAACAGTACATGTTCATTTCCGCCAGCATGGTCAGGGAAATTGCCTTGCTGGGCGGGGATGTGACCCAGTTTGTGATGCCTGAAGTCAGCGTGAGGCTGAAAAACAGGATTTGTAATCTGCAAGCTGTTAAATAATATTCCGCAATTGCAGGATATTATTTAACAACTTCTTAACCAGTGAGGATATAGCCATGGCTCTTTTGATTACTGATGAATGCATCAATTGCGACGTATGCGAGCCAGAGTGCCCGAATGGTGCAATTTCACAGGGGGACGAGATTTACCTGATTGACCCGGCGTTATGTACCGAGTGCGTTGGTCATTATGATGAGCCGCAATGTATTTCAGTCTGCCCGGTGGATTGCATCATCACCAACCCGGCGCATACCGAAACCAAGGACGAACTGCAAGTCAAGTACGAGAAACTGACCGCCCAGGGTTGATGGCGTGGGTTGACGGGCTAGGCTAAAAAGCCCCGTATCCGGTTAGCCGGGTATGGGGATTTTGTTTGTCTGCGACCAGAAAAATGCGTTAAATCAGGCAGCCAGCCGCTGATCCCTGCTTTCGAAGTCCAGTGCCTGTTTCATTTTTCCCTGCAGGCTGTGGAGGTCCGATATCTGACCAGTCATCACGGCATCCATCTGCTCCAGTTCGGCAATACGGTCTTCCAGCGTATCGGTTGCCTTATGGATGCGCTTGATGCTTTCCAGTCGGCGACGCAATTGCAACTGGTGCTCGCGAACCTGGGTTTCCATGGGAGCCATGACAGCCTTGAGCCAGTTTTCCACGTCACGGTTGGCAATCTCGAAGACATGAATCACCCGGCTGGCGATGGTTTCGAAAAACTTGGTGGTCAGCGTGAATTGCTCGTTTGTCAGCATATTCAGCGCAGTATTGAAATGGTCGTTATAACCCTTTTCCAGCTTGCCGATTTCCTTCAGATATTTAAGTGTCGAGAAGGGAGGCGGCGAGGTTTGTGACAGGCCGTGCTCCTCACTGAATTTCTTGTACATGCTGTCCATCATGGACTTGATTTCCTCGATCTGCTGGCCGGACTTGTTGACGTTGCCGGTCAGATCCTTGAGGAATTTGTTCATGGCATCCCGTATGCCCTTGCTGAAGCGGCTGCTGACCATGGCGGTCCGGGTGAGTCGGACTTCGGCCTTGAGCGCGTCCATGCCCAAATAGGTGAACAACACATTGGTCTGTTGCGAGAACACGCTGCGCAATGCCTGGAAGCGTTGCAGGCCTTTTTCGAAATTTTCCTTGTCGAGCTTGACCTTCTCCATCATGTGCTCGATGACGTCCTGATTCTTGCCGCGCAGGCCCTTGAGTTCTTCCAGTTGTTCGCGCACGCCATGGATGCGGGCATCCAGAATGGCGTGGGTGACGCCCATCATGTCTTCAACTTCGCTCTGGGTGTTGTCGCGCACGATTTCCTGTTTGGAGGGAATCAGCTCGTCCGAGAGCGCCTTTTCAAGCGCCAGCAAACGGCTCTTTTCCAGTAGCGGGCCGTCATTATTGATTTTGGCCAGCAGCGCTTTTTGCGCAGAAACCGGGAAAACCTGCGATTGCTGGATCCCCAGCAGCTCGGCGCTGGTGTTGATCTGTTTCTGAATCTCGCGCTCGATCTCGGCTTCATCCCTGAGCTCATCCCACAGGCCGTCGATCTTGTTCAGCACCACCAGGCGGCCTTTTTGGCGACCCTGAGGGTTGCCGACGTGGTCTCGCCAGACTTCGATGTCGGTTTTGGTGACGCCGGTATCCGCCGCCAGCATGAACAGGATGGCATGCGCGTTGGGAAGCATGTTGATCGTCAGTTCCGGCTCGGTGCCGATGGCGTTCAGCCCGGGCGTGTCAAGAATCACCAAGCCCTGCTTCAGCAGAGGGTGGGGAAAGTTGATGATGGCGTGCCGCCAGCAGGGAACTTCAACAGAGCCGTCCGCTTGCAGGGTAAAGGCGCTGTCCTCATTGCTTTCGTCATATAGCCCGTAGCGTTTTGCTTCTTCCTTGCTGACACGCTTGACCTGACTGACCTGTTGAAACGCGGTCAACATGCCTTCCGGCGAATCGGTGTTGAGCGGGTAAACCTGCCATTCGTCCACATAACGCTTGTATTCGGTTGTCGTCGTGTCGGTGGCGCGGGTTTCGATCGGCAGGAGCTGGATGCAGGGTTCGCGGCCCTCTTCGTACATGAGTTCGGTGGGGCACATGGTGGTGCGACCTGCGCTTGAGGGCAGAAGCCGCAACCCATAACCAGCAAAAAAGATGGCGTTGATCAGCTCGGATTTGCCGCGCGAAAATTCGGCCACGAATGCCACGTTCAGCTTGTCGTCACGCAGACGGTCGAGTATGTGCTGGATCCGCAAGTCGGTCTGGCCATCGTTGAGTTCCTGCTCGTTCAGCCAGCTACGGTAGCCGTTGATACTGTCGGACAGGCCGCTGCGCCAAGCGCTATAGGCTTCAAAGTGAGCGACTAGATTCTCGTTTGTCATGAATTCTCCCCCGGCCGACAAATGGCAATGACAGCGTACTCTAGCATAAATGGTCAATTAATCAATGCAGTCCATACCAGTTTTAATGTAATTTTTGTGACTGGACTGGTGTGCTGCTTCAGTCGTCAGGTCTGGCATTGCGGACAATAGAAAGTCGCCCGTTGTCCCTGTCTGATTGTATTGATGGTTGTCCCGCACTGTTTGCAAGCTTCGCCCGCTCGGCCATAAACAAAATATTGCTGCTGGAAATAGCCCGGCTTCCCCTGGCTGTTGACAAAGTCGCGCAGGCTGCTTCCACCAGCGGCAATGGCAAGTTGCAAGACTGACTTGATGGTCTGTGCCAGCGTGTTGTAACGTGAGTTTCCAATCCGGCCTGCGGACGTGGTCGGTCGGATGCCGGCACGGAAAAGGGCTTCGTTGGCGTAGATGTTGCCTACGCCAACCAGCAGGTGGTTGTCCATTAGTGCCAGCTTGATAGGTGTTTTCTTTCTGCGCGTTTGCTGGTAAAGCCAATCGCCGCTGAATTCGTCAGACAGTGGTTCGGTGCCCAGATGAGCCAGCAGGGGGTGTTGCAATGGGTCGGCATCCGACCAGAGCACGGCGCCGAATCGGCGCGGGTCACGAAGGCGCATGCACTGACCATTTTGGAGAACCAGGTCGAAGTGGTCGTGCTTTTCTGGTGGCGTCGATGCACCGAGCACACGCAGACTGCCAGACATCCCCAGATGCAGGATCAGCCAGCCGGACTGGCAGTCGATCAAGAGATACTTTCCTCTTCGCAAAATCTGTCGAATCGACTTTCCGGCCAGTTTGGCATCCAGACCGGCGGGAATTGGAAAGCGTAGTTTAGGGTTGCGTACGCAGATAGAGGCAATGACCTGCCCGCACAGATGGGGCTCCAGGCCGCGCAAGGTGGTTTCGATCTCGGGCAGTTCGGGCATTATTGCACTCCTGATTTGCCCCCCAGCATACAAATCTGGCGCTATGGGCGATATACTTCGATGGATTATAGATGAGGCTCCAAGATGATTTCCTCTAATTTAAAACTCGTTGTGCTGGCGGGAATCTTTCTCGCGCAGGCTGGTTGCGCGCAAGTTCCGACTCAGACAGACAGTGCGCCTGAGGCAGCGCCCACCACTGAAAGCAAGGCGACGGATGAAGAAACCAAATCCGACCTTCCCGTCCAGGAGTTGACGGCTCAGGCGCTGTATCAGTATCTGGTTGGCGAAATAGCTTTGCAGCGAGGACAGCCAGAGCTGGCAACCGAGGCTTTGCTGGATCTGGCCAAATCCAGTCGTGATCGCAGGCTCGCCCAGCGGGCAACGGAGACTGCGGTACAGGCGCGTCAACTCACCAAAGCAGTCGAGGCCGCAGAGTTATGGCAATCGCTTGCGCCTTCGTCCTTGCAGGCCAGACAGGCTGCTGCTGCATTGTTGCTGGGGAGTGGTCAGATCGAGATGGCGCGCCCGCATCTGGATAATTTGATGGCGACCCAAGGGGATGCGAGAGGTCATGGCTTCTTGCAACTTGATTCGATGCTGTCGCGCCAGGCCGACAAGGAAGCCGTGCTGAATCTGGTCAGGGAAGTGGCAGAACCTTACCCTGATTTACCAGAGGCGCATTTTGCCGTTGCTCAAGCCGCGATCAAGGCAGGCAAGTTTGAGCTGGCCCGCAGTGAGCTTGCCCAGGCCGAACGCCTGCGGCCAGGCTGGGATGCGGCGGTGCTGCTGAACGGACAGATTTTGCAGCAGCAGGGATCAGTATCCGAGGCCATAGCGTATTACCGGGCAAACTTGAAAAAGCGCCCGAAAGCCGGACAGATCCGGCTCGCGCTGGCGCGACTGCTGGTCAGCGACAAGCAGTATCAGGAAGCAAGAGTCGAATTTCAGCTCCTGGTAAAGGACTCGCCGAACGACCCGGACGTGGCATTTGCGATCGGGATTTTGTCCATGCAGGAAGGCGACCTGGAAACAGCGGATGTGTATTTGCAAAAGGCGCTGGCGAATGGCCATAAGGAAGACGACCTGGTGCGCTTTTACCTGGGCCAGGTTGCGGAGGAGCGCAAACAGTTCGACGCGGCGGAGCGCTGGTTTCGTAGTGTGACCCAGGGCGAGCAATATCTGAATGCGCAAATTCGGGTGGCCGGCCTGCTGGCACGTCAGGGCAAGTCGGACGAGGCGCGCCAGTACCTGAAGGCCATTTCACCGAAAAGCAACCAGCAGCGCGTCTTGCTGATACAGGCTGAAGCCCAGATATTGCGCGAAGCAAAACAGTATCAGCAGGCTTTCGATGTATTGACGCTAGGGCTGGAAAAAATGCCAAACCAGTCGGAACTGTTGTACGACCGCGCCATGGCCGCTGACAAGCTCGACAAGCTGGATGTCATGGAAAAGGATTTGCGTCGGCTCATCCAGGTCAAACCGGACAATGCGCACGCCTACAATGCGCTGGGGTTTTCTTTCGCGGAGCGTGGCATACGTCTGGAGGAAGCGCTTGCCCTGATCGAAAAGGCGGTAGAGTTGTCGCCAGATGACCCGTTCATTGTGGACAGTCTGGGCTGGGTTTATTATCGCCTCGGTCAGCCGGAAAAAGCGGCGGCCTTGTTGCGCAAGGCGTTGATCTTGCGTCCGGATGCCGAGATTTCCGCACACCTTGGTGAAGTGCTGTGGGTTCAGGGCAAACACGATGAGGCCAGAAAAGTTTGGGATGCGGCGGCAAAACAATTCCCGGAAAACGAAGCGCTTCGAGATGTCCTGCAGAAGTATAAGTAGCCCGCTGCTTGCGGGGCTGATTTTTTTGGCGGGGTGTTCATCCCCGCCGGTTCGTGCGCCTTTCCCCCTGGCGCACGGTCAAAACATTCCGGAATTCACCCTGAACGGTCGGGTTGCCGTGCGCCATGGAAACGATGGCTTCAGTGGCCATCTTTATTGGCGGCATGCATATAAAAATGATGAGCTTCGTCTGCTTTCCCCGCTTGGTCAGACCGTAGCGGCCATACAGCGCGGCTCTGCCGGGGTTGTGCTGGAGGTGTCCGGCGTTCGCCACGAGGCAAGCAACACGGCGGATTTGACCGAGCGGGTGCTGGGGTGGCGGCTGCCGCTGGAAGGAATGCAATACTGGGTGCAGGGCAGAGCATCGCCAGAGGATGGTGCGGAGATCGTGCGGGACGAGCCCGGTAACGTCGTGCGCCTGTCTCAGCAAGGATGGGAAATCGAATACCGGGATTATCGTTTGCAAGAGGGGGTTGCTCTGCCCTACCGCCTGGTCATGCGTGGCGCGGATATGGAGTTGAAGCTGGCCGTGGACGAATGGGGGCTGCCATGAGCTATTTGGCGCCGGCCAAGCTGAATCTCTGGCTGCATGTGGTGGGGCGCCGCCCGGATGGCTACCACCTGCTGCAAAGCGTATTCCGGTTTCTGGATTATGGCGACCGTTTGCACCTGAGCATGCGTGACGATGGGCGGATTGTCAGGGCGACTGATTTGCCTGGCGTACCGGAAGAGCGTGATCTGGTCGTGCGTGCTGCACGCTTGTTGCAGGAAGCGACCGGATGCAAATTCGGTGTGGAAATTTCGGTGGAGAAAGTGCTGCCGATGGGAGGCGGATTGGGGGGCGGGAGCTCCGATGCGGCAACAGTGTTGTTGGCGCTGAATCGCCTGTGGGGATTGAACCTCTCCCGTTGCGAGTTGCAGGGTATTGGTTTGCGTCTGGGGGCGGACGTGCCGGTATTCATTTTTGGGGAAAGCGCCTTCGCTGAGGGTATTGGCGAGGTTTTGCAGCCCATCCTGCTCGCGCCAACCTGGTATGTGGTGCTTGTTCCCCCTGTTTCTGTTGCAACCGCAGAGATTTTTGCCGCGCCAGAATTGACACGGGACACGACTTCGATCAAAATGTGCGACCTCTCTACAGCCGAATTGCGTAATGATTTGCAATCGGTCGTATGTGGAAGGGTTCCAGAAGTAGCGGAATGCCTGGCTTGGTTGGGTCAATATGGCAACGCCAGGATGACCGGATCCGGTGCTTGCGTATTTGCAGAGTTTGCATCGCGAGACGAAGCGGCATCCGTCCTGGCACAGGCAGCGTATGCTGGCTTTGTAGCTCAAGGCCTGGACCGTCACCCGCTGTGGGGTTATGCAGACTAGTTTTTTGGGGAGTCGCCAAGTGGTAAGGCACTGGATTTTGATTCCAGCATTCGTAGGTTCGATCCCTACCTCCCCAGCCAGATTTCAGGGGCGGGTGATTTTTCCCCGCCCCTTTTGGTTTTCTTTGTGGTTTTTTCTTCGCTGAGACGGGCATTCTCATGGCGTATGGCAGCATGATGGTTTTTACCGGCAACGCCAATCCACGGCTTGCCGAAAATGTGGTGAAGCATCTCAACCTGCCGCTTGGGCGCGCTGTGGTTGGCCGCTTCTCGGATGGCGAGGTGATGGTCGAGCTCCTCGAAAACGTGCGCGGCAAGGACGTTTTCGTGTTGCAGTCAACCTGCATGCCGACCAACGACACACTCATGGAAGTGATGGTCATGGTCGATGCGCTCAAGCGTGCCTCCGCCGGGCGAATTACTGCCGCCATTCCCTATCTCGGTTATGCCCGCCAAGATCGTCGTCCCCGTTCGGCGCGCGTTGCGATCACCGCCAAGGTGGTTGCCAACATGCTGCAAATCGCCGGGGTTGATCGCCTGCTGACCATGGATCTGCATTCCGATCAGATTCAGGGGTTTTTTGATATTCCCGTGGACAATATCTATGCTGCGCCGATTCTCCTGGGCGATGTATGGAAGCGCGACTACAAAAATGTAATCGTGGTTTCTCCCGATGTCGGCGGCGTGGTGCGCGCTCGCGCGCTGGCCAAGCGACTGGAATCGGAGCTGGCCATTATCGACAAACGCCGCCCCAAACCCAACGTGGCCAAAGTCATGAATATCATTGGCGATGTATCGGGGCGCACCTGCGTGCTGATGGATGATCTGGTGGATACCGCCAATACCTTGTGCGAGGCGGCTGCGGCATTGAAAAATCATGGCGCAGAACGGGTCGTGGCTTATTGTACTCATCCGGTACTATCCGGCAGCGCTATTGAACGCATCACGAATTCGCATCTGGATGAACTGGTCGTGACCGACACCATCCCCTTGCGCGAAGAGGCTCAGGCTTGCCCCCGGATTCGCCAGCTATCGGTTGCCGAATTGATGGCGGAAACCATACGCAGAATTAGTAACGAGGAGTCTGTCAGCTCCCTGTTCCTGGACTGAACGGCGACAGGATTGTCGTTGTCAGCAACAAACCGTCTGGTCGCGGACGGTTTTTTATTTACTTTTGGAGTTGAAAATGAAAAACGAATTTAACGCAACCTTGCGCACGGTGCAGGGAACGGGTGCGAGCCGCCGTCTCCGCCATGCAGGCAAGACCCCAGCCATCGTTTACGGTGCGGGCAAGGATGTCGTCGTGATCGAACTGGATCATAACGAGATTTATCATGCCCTGCGTCACGAAGTCTTCCACTCGACTATCCTGACCATGAGCCTGGAAGGCAAGACCGAGCAGGTGCTGCTGCGTGATTACCAGATGCACCCTTTCCGTCAGCAAGTGCAGCACGTGGATTTTCAGCGTGTCGACCCGAACCAGAAGATACACATGAAGGTGCCGCTGCACTGCATTAATGCCGACATCGCACCGGGCGTCAAATTGACTGGCAGCACCGTCAATCACGTCATGACCGAAGCAGAGGTGAGCTGCCTGCCCAAGGATCTGCCGGAATTCGTCGAAGTGGATCTGGCCAACCTGGCCGCTGGCCATTCCATCCACATGTCCGAAGTCAAATTGCCGAAAGGTGTTGAATTTGTTCTGCTGGCGCATGGTAACGATGCAGCAGTTGTGACCATTCCTGCCCCACGCGGCGGGTCTGCTGAAGTGGCCGAGTCAGCCGCTTAATCAGGCGTTCTGTACTTGAGAAAGCCCGCCAGAGCAGTCAGGCGGGCTTTTTTTATGGAGGCGAAGGAATGTCAGGCATTCGATTGATCGTCGGTTTGGGAAACCCGGGCAGGGAATACGAATCGACACGGCACAATGCAGGATTCTGGTGGGTGGAAAGGATCGCATCTGCTCATGGCGCAACATTGAGTCCGGAGAAGAAGTTTCATGGTCTGGCTGCGCGCGCGCAGATATCCGGTCATGAACTCTGGCTGCTGGAACCACAGACATTCATGAATCGCAGTGGACAGGCTGTCGGTGCACTGGCGAGTTTCTACAAGATTTTGCCGGAAGAAATCCTGGTCGTACATGATGAGCTCGATATTTTACCCGGCGAAGCCCGGCTCAAAAAAGGCGGCGGCCATGGCGGCCACAATGGCTTGCGCGACATCGTGGCGCACTTGGGCACGCCGGAATTCTGGCGTTTGCGCCTGGGTATCGGCCATCCCGGCGACAAATCCCAAGTGACCGATTTCGTGTTGCACCCCGCCGGGCGCGCCGAACAGGAATTGATCGACGCCGCGCTGGATAAAAGTCTGGCCTGTTTACCACAATTGCTGGCAGGGGAATTCCCTGCCGCCATGCTCAAGCTGCACACGAAAACCAAATGAGTAAACAAACCCTGGATCGGATCTTGCAATCACAAGGCTTCGGCACACGCAAACGCTGCCAGCAATTCATCCATGCTGGCGCAGTGACGATAGGCGGTGAAGTCGTTCGTGATGAACGCCTGGCAATAGCGCCAGAAGGTCTGGAATTCACGCTTGACGGCGAAGTGTGGACTTACCGCAAGCATGTTTACATCGCCTTGCACAAACCCGCCAATTACGAATGCTCGCGTAAACCCAGCCATCACCCCGGTGTACTTTCCCTGCTGCCGGACCCATTCCGCTTGCGCGACGTGCAACCGGTGGGCCGCCTGGATCATGACACCACTGGCATGCTCCTGCTTTCTGATGATGGCGCATTTATCCACACTCAGTCCTCTCCCAAGCACCATGTTCCCAAAATTTATATCGCCACCACCCACGAACCCGTGACTGCCGGGCTGCTTGAATTGCTGTTGTCCGGCGTGCAACTCCACGACGAACCAGCTCCGCTCGCGGCGGTGCATTGCCGGATGATGGATGAACACCAACTGGAAATCATCCTCGAACAAGGCAAGTACCATCAGGTCAAACGCATGCTGGCGGCAGCGGGAAATCACTGCGTTGCGCTACATCGCGCAGTCATCGGCTCGCTAACACTGGATTCGCTTGGACTTGGGGAGGGGCAATGGTGTTATCTGGACGAAGCGCAACGCGCCTTGCTGGCACCCGCCGCGTTATAATGCCAGGCAAAACATAATTCAGCTCGTTTTCAAAGGATTTTCATGAGTCTCCAATGCGGTATCGTCGGTCTGCCCAACGTCGGCAAGTCCACCCTGTTCAACGCCATCACCAGTGCCGGGATCGCGGCGGAGAACTATCCCTTCTGCACCATTGAACCGAATGTCGGCATCGTCGAGATCCCTGATGCTCGCATGGCAGCGCTGGCGGAGATCGTCAAGCCGCAGAAGATGCAGCCTGCCATCATGGAGTTCGTGGATATTGCAGGACTGGTCGCCGGGGCGAGCAAGGGCGAGGGCCTGGGCAACAAGTTTCTGGCCAATATCCGCGAAACCGACGCCATTGCCCATGTGGTGCGCTGTTTCGAGAATGTGGACGTGATCCATGTGGCGGGCAAGATCGACCCGATTTCCGACATCGAAGTGATCAATACGGAACTGGCATTGGCGGATATGGAAACCGTGGACAAGGCGGTTTTGCGCACCAACAAACAGGCCAAGTCAGGCGACAAGGACGCCCAGCGCCTGCTGGCGCTACTGGAAAAAGTCCACGCCGTGCTCGATCAAGGCCAGCCTGCACGCAGCATCCAACCAGACAAGGATGAACTCGCACTGCTCAAGCCACTGTGCCTGATGACGCTAAAGCCCACCATGTACATTGCCAACGTGGACGAAGCTGGATTCAGCAATAACCCCCATCTGGACAAAGTGATGGAACTGGCTGCACGCGAGGGCTCACCCGTCGTGGCAATTTGCGCCGCTATTGAAGGTGAAATCGCCGATCTTGATGATGCTGACAAGAAGGACTTTCTGGCTGATATGGGGCTGGACGAACCGGGGCTGAACCGGGTCATCCGTGCAGCCTACAAGCTACTGGGCTTGCAGACCTACTTTACTGCGGGCGTCAAGGAAGTTCGGGCCTGGACCATTCATATCGGCGATACCGCTCCCCAGGCTGCCGGCGTGATCCATACGGATTTCGAGCGCGGCTTCATTCGTGCGCAGACCATTGCTTACGATGATTTCATTGCCTGCAAGGGCGAGCACGGCGCCAAAGAGGCCGGCAAGATGCGTTCGGAAGGCAAGGAATATGTCGTGAAAGATGGCGATGTGTTGAATTTCCTGTTTAACGTCTAAGCGTTAATCAGGGCTTTGGATTGAGCCGAACTCGGGCGGGCAATCCATATTTGTTCGTTGTGGCGTATTCCAGTAGAGTAGCAAGTTTGGCGCGCTCGCCCGGAACAATCGGCCCCCTCATGTTTGAACAAGCCTTCAAGAATAATCGACGCCGACCTGCGCAATGAAGCCGGTTGCACCACGGAACTCGACTACACCGAGCAGACCTCCTGGCTGCTGTTCCTCAAGTATCTCGACGGCCTGGAGCAGGACAAGGCGATGGAAGCCGAACTGGAAGGCAAGAAATACGCCTTCATCCTCGACGAAGCCTACCGCTGGTCATCCTGGGCCGCGCCCAAGGACAGTCAAGGCAAACTTGACCACAACAAGACACTGACCGGCGATGACCTGCGGGAGTTTGTGGATCGCAAGCTGTTCCCCTACCTGCATGGCTTCAAGCTGAAAGCCACCGGCCCGAACACCATCGAATACAAGATCGGCGAGATTTTCGGCGAGATCAAGAACAAGATTCAAAGCGGCTACACCCTGCGCGAGATCATCGACCATATCGACGAACTGCGCTTCCGCTCGCAGGCCGAGAAGCACGAACTCTCGCATCTGTACGAAGCCAAGATCAAGAACATGGGCAACGCCGGGCGCAACGGCGGCGAGTACTACACTCCGCGCCCGCTGATTCGCGCCATGGTTCAGGTGGTGCAACCCAAAGTTGGCGAACGCATTTACGACGGCGCCTGCGGATCGGCAGGCTTCCTCTGCGAAGCGTTCGATCATCTGCGCCAGCAGCCCAAGCTGACGGCAGACAACCTCAAGACCCTCCAGGAGCGCAGCTTCTACGGCAAGGAGAAAAAGCCGCTGGCCTATGTGATAGCGATCATGAACATGATCCTGCACGGCATCGAAGCGCCGAACATCATTCACACCAACACGCTGGCCGAAAACCTCGCCGACATTCAGGACAAGGACAGGATGGACGTGATCCTCGCCAATCCCCCCTTCGGCGGCGGCGAGCGCAAGGAAGTGCAGCAGAACTTCCCGATCCGCACTGGTGAGACGGCTTTCCTGTTCCTGCAACACTTCATCAAGATGCTCAAGGCGGGTGGTCGTGCCGGCGTGGTCATCAAGAACACCTTCCTCTCCAACACTGACAATGCCTCGGTAAGTTTGCGCAAGCTGCTGCTGGAATCGTGCAACCTGCACACCGTCCTCGACTGCCCCGGCGGCACCTTCCAGGGCGCGGGCGTGAAGACCGTGGTGCTGTTCTTCGAGAAGGGAACGCCGACACGCAAGGTCTGGTTCTACCAGCTCGATCCCGGTCGTAACATGGGCAAGACCAACCCGCTCAACGACGCCGACCTCGCCGAGTTTGTCGAACTGCAAAAGACCCAGGCCGCTACGGAGAAAAGCTGGAGCATCGATGCCGCGAGCATCGATACCGCGACCTATGACCTGTCAGTGAAGAACCCCAACGGCGGCGAGGAGGTCATCCACCGCACTCCGCAGGTCATCATGGACGAGATCGCCGCGCTGGATGCCGAGAGCGCGGACGTGCTGGCGAATATCAGGGCGCTGCTATGACGGCGAGGTGGCAATCCAAGCCGTTTGAGGACTGCATTGAGAAGGTCACCTATACGACCAAGATTCAGCGCAAGGACTTCTTGGTTGTCGGTGCTTTCCCGGTGGTATCGCAAGAGGATGCCTTCATCAACGGATATTGGGACGGCGCGGACGATGTGTTCCGAGCTGAAACGCCGCTAGTGATTTTTGGTGATCACACCAAGGTTCTAAAGTACATCGACTTTGACTTTGTCCTTGGCGCGGATGGCGTCAAGCTGTTGCCCCCGAAAGAGTTTCTAGTCCCGAAGTTCTTCTACTATCAGTTGCAGACTGCGCAACTTGATTCCCTTGGCTATGCCCGGCATTACAAACTGCTCAAGGAGTTGGAGATCAAGTATCCCGACAGAGCAGAACAGCACCGCATCGTCGCCATCCTCGACGCAGCGTTTGACGGCATCGCCACCGCCAAAGCCAACGCCGAAAAGAACCTCAAAAACGCCCGCGCCTTGTTTGAAAGCCACCTGCAATCTGTTTTTACGAAGCGGGGGGCAGGGTGGGTGGAGGCAACAATTGGCGAAGTCTGCGCCATCAAGCACGGCTTCGCGTTTGATGGCGTGGATTTCTCAACTGATGTGCCAAAAGGTAATCCGTTGGTCATAACTCCCGGCAACTTCACGGAGAATGGCACGCTGCTATTTAATGAGAGGAATACGAAGCGATTCAATGGCGACACGCCTGTCGGCTATCAATTCAACGTTGGCGACTTGGTTGTCGTGATGACAGATCTCTCATCGAAGATGAAAATTCTTGGGAAACCGGCCTTCGTCGAGACAGATGATGTTCTACACAATCAGCGAATCGGTCGTGTAGTTTTCTCAAATGACCGTGTAGAGAAGCGCCTGCTCTATTACTTCATGATGACCGAGGTGTTTCTCAAGAACATCAAAGGATCGGCAACCGGAACGATGGTTAAGCATACTGCGCCAAAGAGAATCATGAGCAACGTGATTCCGTTTCCAGGGAATCGGGATGATCAACGAGCCATCATCAGCAGACTTGACGACCTCCGCGCCGAAACCCAACACCTCGAATCCCTCTACCAGCAAAAGCTGACAGCCCTCGACAACCTGAAAAAATCCCTGCTGCACCAAGCTTTCTCAGGCGCGCTGTAACAAGCCCTCGGATATAATGAACTGATATGGAACGCATTCAGTCGATCAACCCGGAACGCATTGCTTGGTGTTGTGCCGATCTAGGCATCACACCGGGGGAGCTTGCGGCTGAAACGGGCGTTTCCGCGTCCACCTTGGAACATGTCATGGCACGCGAGGATGGCATGACGTTCAACCAGTTGCGCAAGATCGCCGATCATTTCGGTAGGGGTGTCCTGTTCTTCCTTGAAGAGGGGCCGGTGGATGAAGCTCAAGTGCATTCTCCGCAGTTTCGGACGCTTGCCAATCAGAAACCTGAATTGTCTGCAAAGCTCAAGGCGTTGATCGAACGGGTAGAAAAGCAGCGCGAGGTGTATTTGAGCCTGCGCGAAGACCTGGACGATGCCGATCGCCCACGGTTTAGCCCGCCAGATTTGCCACGGCAAGACCTGCGCGAGGCAGCGCGTATTGCGCGACTATGGCTTGGTTTGAATGACCAAAACAGTTTTGATACTTACCGCGAAGCCTTGGAATCTCGCGGCGTACTGGTGTTTCGCAGCAATGGTTATAACGGGAAGTGGCAGATCGCCAAGCAAAATCCGATTCTCGGCTTTTCCCTGTATGACCTGGCCTGCCCGGTGATCGTCGTCAAGAAGCAGGATTGGGATACCCGGCAGTCGTTTACGCTTATGCATGAGTTGGGGCACTTGCTGCTGCACAAAACCAGCTCGATTGATGACGAGCGCGACCTGCAATCTCATCGTGGGCATGAGCGCGAAGCCAATGCTTTTGCTGGCTATCTGCTGGTGCCAGATGCTTTCCTGGTGGGCATCCTGGATGCAGAGCGCCCAGACGAAGTGTCCCAATACGACTACTGGCTCGAACGCCAGCGCAAGGCATGGGGCGTAAGCGGCGAAATGATTCTGCGCAGGTTGCTGGACGCCGGGCGTTTGCCGCAGAGCCAATATGAAGCATACCGGCAATGGACTGCGCAATCGGTAGTGGTGCAAAGCGAGGGGGGAAACCGGGAGTGGCGTCACCGTGAGCCTAGGCATATTTTCGGCGATACATTTGTGCGCACGGTGCTGGATGCGCTGTATGCCCGCCACATCACGTTAGCCAAAGCGAGCGGCTATCTCGACAACCTGAAGATCAAGGATCTGCATCAGTTGGAACGCTACTATGCAGGTGTTTGATGCGTCGTCCATGATCTACGCGTGGGACAACTACCCGGCGGGGCAATTTCCCGGTTTGTGGGAATGGATGGCGAGTCAAATTGAAGCAAAGCAACTGGTGATGTCGAGTGTGGCGTTTGAGGAAGTTGGGCACAAAACGCCAGACTGTAGAGAATGGCTCAAAGAAAATAATCTGGAACAACTGGCGATCAGCAACGCAATTTTGCAGGACGCAAAGCGTATTAAGGGAATCAGAAATTACAAAAGTACCGTTTTAGGATGAATTGTTATGTCCCACCAATTCAAAACGGTGGATCGCTTCAGTCGGCGTTCGAGGTCTCTTTTCTCTCTACCGCAAATTTTGACGCCCTTCTCGTA
>JAUYFQ010000081.1 GCA_030690895.1 Sulfuricellaceae bacterium | reverse complement strand
AATCGAGGGGCGAAGATAACGTCCTGCCGAAAGGTCCCAAGTCAGCGCCGAAAACGGCGCCTTATTGCACCGTTACGCGCTCATCAGGGTGGGGGATTTTGAAGTGGCCAAAGGTGGGGGAGTTTGGGTGGCCATCGGGGTGGAGGCGCTATACTCGTGCGCCAGTACACAGAAAATGGACGGGTTTGGTGAAAAAATTTCCTCAGGTCGACAAGCAGCATATCCGGCTGACCTACATCACGCACTACTACCTCAACCAGAAATCGCCCGACGCGATCTTGGACTTGCTTCGGAAGTATGAAAGCTATCCCCGCGATCTCCTCGACGTCGTCCAGTTTGTCGTTGTGGATGATGGTTCGCCCCTGCTTTTCGAGATTCCGGATTTCAACCTCAACCTGACATGGCTTCGGATCGGTGAAGACATTCCCTGGAACCAGGCGGGTGCCCGGAACCTAGGTGCCGTTTATGCGAAGTCCGACAAAATTCTGCTCACCGATCTCGATCACGAATTTCCGGAATACACCCTGCGCTGGATTGTCGACATGCCGGAACCGGGCAGACGCATCTACAAGCCGCCACGGATAAACAGTCAGGGCAAGCGGTACGGGTTTCACTCGAACATATTCATCATGTCCCGAGCGCGTTTCATGAGGCTCTATGGATACGATGAAGAGTATTCGGGCGGGTACGGTGCCGAGGATTACCGATTCGTCCGCTTCCAGAAATATCACGGCTCCTGGATGCGTGTCCTGCCCAATAAATATTTCTGTGTGGACAGGAAGTGGGTGGATCGGGAGGCTGGATATCACTCCCTCAACAGGGATCTGTCCAGGAACACGCCTATCGACGAACGCAAGAAGAACGAACTCCTCGAGTTCGGGCCAGAAGCAGGCCATAGCCGGATGTTCCTGAATTTTCCGTGGGAAATCGTCCGTGATGTCCATCGTTCGGCTTCAGTAAATCGGCCATCAAAACGGTGGTGGAAACATCTGTGGCTGTTCAGGACGCTGTTTGGTTCATATGTATAGGAAACGAATACTTTTAACTTGCTTATGTCCAAGATCGTTTTGTAATATCACGGAGATATCCATGCCTAATGCAGCGACGTCTAAAAAAATATTGGTTGGGATCACCACTTACGCCGGAAATTTTGAAACACGCCTTATTCTCCGTAAAGTATTGCGGCATTTCCGTTGGAAAAATGGTTCATCGATTGATTTATTGGTGGTAAGTGATGGCCCCATCTTTGACCCCGATATTTATCGATATGCGGATTATGTGTTTTGCCGTCCTGGCCCTTCCGGACTGCAGCAAGGAGAGTTGGACAGTTTGCATTTGATTCTTGATTTTGCCAGAAGCAGGGGTTACGACTACATATTGAAGTCTACCGGTGATGTAATCTTGAATACTTCAGACTGGGTATTAAAGGTTGTCGAAATGCTATGTGAGAAGCAACGAAGAATTCTCTCAACACATTGGTTTACTGCGGAGTCATGGATAACTGGAACAAAGTTTTTTGCAGCAGACGTTGATTTTATTGAACGGGTATTGCCAACAGAGATGGATTCACCATATTTGGAAGATGTCTTTACGCGCAGTATCTGTAAAAATTTCAAAATTGAAGATGTTGCTTATTTAATTGACTCGACAACCGGAGAATCGCACGAAGTAAAGCACGAGCTGTCTGCATGGCAGTGGGAGCATGCTCATCGGCTTTACAAGTTTATTAACCTAGATGATCCAACAAGCCTGGTTGAGAAAGTTTTTCACCGTCGCTGTCTATATCCGGCACTGAGAATTCAGAAACAATTCATGCGTACCTGGGCAAATGCCTCAGGGAAAATTCGCGGAAACCAAATGTGATGTTGATTCAGATGTGTGCCTGATATGAGTGATAATGACATGCTTCCCTCACGCATTGAGTCTGGGATTTTATTTGAATTGGGAATAAAATGATGAGTAGCGACTGCAATTACGTGTCGTTCGATACGGATAAATCTGCCCATTGCCGTATCTGCGACACCGGCAGCGACCATACCTATTTCCGAATACGCGAGATGTTTTTTGGAACACGTGAGCAGTTTGACTATTTTGAATGCAGCCACTGCGGAACAATTCAAATTTGCGATATTCCGGCCAACTTGGGCAGACATTATCCGAGCGATTACTACTCGTTTGCACCCGCCAGAACAAAATCGGCGTCGAAAATTGAAATTGCCCTTCGTCGTCGTCGGAGTGACGCATGGCTTGGAAATGATATTGGGATTGTCGGGCGATTGCTTGCGCGGATGTCGAGAAGAAAAGAGACATACTTCGAATGGATCGAGAATACCTCACTGAGTACAAATTCGCGAATAGTCGACGTTGGTTGCGGAAGCGGCGCACGCCTATTGAAGATGCAGCGAAACGGTTTTCGACGGCTTTCCGGTCTTGACCCTTTCATTGATGAAACGATAGAATATCCAAATGGCGTAACAGTATATAAGCGCAGTTTGGCGGATGATATCGGAAGCTACGATCTGATCATGTTGCATCACTCCTTCGAGCATATGCCAGATCCTGTGGCGACCATTTCCGATATTGCTCGATGCATGTCCCCAGAAGGTCGCGCTCTGATCCGGTTACCGATTGCCGGAAATTACGCTTGGCGAACTTATCGTGAAAACTGGTTTCAACTCGATGCACCACGACATCTTGTGATCCCAACGGTGAGGGCCATGCGCATGCTGGCGGCGACTGCCGACCTTGAAGTGGAGCGCTATTTCTTTGAATCAAAATCCGATCAGTTCCTTTCCAGCGAAGCTTATCGTCAAGATATTCCACTGATCGAGCAGAAGCATTTGCCTCGGCGCAGCGTCGACGAGTTGGCTCGCCTGAAGATGCTGGCCGATAGACTCAATCGCGAAGAAGATGGCGATCAGGGGGGCTTCGTGCTCAGGTGGAAACGGGGAAAACCCTCTGTGGGAAATGCATCGGAACACGGCCGATAATTTTGCCTCGAACCCATCTGCTGATCAACCACCCGAAGTTTCCGTCGCCGCTGAAGCGAAGTCTGGCGAAACGCGGCATCGTGCTGGTTGAGAACAACTGGCAGCCCGACACCGCCCTGCTTCGGCGCACGCTGGCTTGTGTAGTCGGTTTCGACGTCAAGAACATAAAGCATCCGCTGAGGGCACTGGCGTGGAAACGGCACTTGTCCCGCTACGGGGTGCCGGTATTTTCCTGGAATCGCGACGCTCCCTACCACAACAATCTGCCCGCTTGGAGGCTCTCACTATTTGACCGCCTGCGTCCAATCGATATTTATGCGACACACAGCCTGATTGACACCCGATGGCGTTTCGCCGAAATGGTCCATTACCTGCCCAATGCTGCTGACACGACCGCCTACAACCTGCGCGGCGAGCCGGAGGCGGTACTGCCGCGACTGCGCGATTCTGCCCAATATCGATGGGATGTTTCTTTCTTTGGCACGCTGCTGGACAAGCCTCACAAGGAGGTCGTCACCCGGCAGATGTTCTTCGGTGCGTTGGCGTCCCGGCTTGATGCCTTGTGCATTCGCTATCGCTTTGCGGATACTGCTCGTACGCCTATGTCGGTTACGGAACAGGTGGAACTTGTTCAGACTTCGCGCATCAACCTTAACTTTGGCGCCTACTGCGATTACTGTGCAGAACGTACCTATCCTCCAGCAGGCTTACCTGAGCGCTGTTTTGGCATTCCGGCTTGCGGCGGATTCCTCCTCACAGACCGGCGCGTTCACACGGCCGACAGTTTCGAAATCGGCCAACACCTGAATGATTTCGGCGATGTCGATGAATGCGTGGAAAAGATACGCCACTACCTCGATGACTTTGGCCTAAGCCGCGACTTGGCCGAAGCGGGCTGGCGGCATGTGATGCGCCATCACACCTATGCGAACCGAGCAGAAACCATGCACAAAGCTTGGCTGGATTGGCATGGCGGACGGGCATCCCCTTTACAGATGGCGTAAGTCGCACTTTGTAGTTGCGATATACACAAGCTGCCGCTAACATCGCATCATGATCACGCGAGACATTGCTGAGGAGCTTCGCCGCGCTGCCGCGGAGTACCCCGTGGTGACCCTGTTGGGTCCTCGCCAATCCGGTAAAACGACCTTGGCACGGATGGCGTTTCCGGACAAGCCCTGGGTTTCGCTGGAAGATCCCGATGTGCGTATGGCCGCCGAGGCTGATCCTCGCGGATTTCTCGGTCAATGGGGTGACGGCGCCGTACTCGACGAGATACAGCGTTTGCCGTCACTCTTGTCTTATCTTCAAGGCCTCGTCGACCGCGAAAGCGGACGTGGACGCTTTATCCTGACTGGAAGCCATCAACCCAGACTTCAGGAGGCGATCAGTCAGTCGCTGGCGGGCCGGACGGCGGTCTTGACGCTTTGGCCTTTTTCGCTCCATGAACTGCGCCATTATTTTCCGCTCCTGAATCCCTTCGAATTGATCAGTGCGCGGCAAACCTCGCCCTTCAGGGCGGGGTCAAGAACGCGGACACCGGAGGTGTCCTTTACGGTGGTTAGTGCGGCGTTTGCTGCTGCTCTATGTATTGGCGAATAACGGCGATTGGCGCACCGCCGCAACTCCCAGCGAAATAGATTGGAGACCACAGCGCCGCGCCCCATAGTTTCTTTGCGATGCTGGGGTAATTCTTCTGGCGAATCATTCGGCTGGATACGCCTTTTAGGCTGTTGACTAAAACCGAAACCGACACCTTTGGCGGATAGTTCACCAACAAATGCACATGGTCGTCCTCCCCGTCGAACTCCACTAATTCGGCATCGAAGTCTTTGCACACGCTGGCGAAGATTGCGCGTAGATCGTCTATCGCCTCTTTGGTGAACACACCACGGCGATATTTTGTGACGAAGACCAAATGCACATGCATCAGAAAAACGCAGTGTCTGCCGTGGCGAATATCCTATGTTGTTTCTCATAGACAAAACTATAATGCAAACCATGAAACGCCTGCAAGCCTTCAAATACGAGCTGATGCCTGACGGTGAGCAGGAGCGCGACATGCGCCGCTTTGCCGGTGCGCGTCGGTTTGTCTATAACAAGACTTTGGCGCTGCAAAAGGAAAACTACGCAGCAGGCGGCAAGTTCATCGGTTACGTGGCAATGGCGAATCTCCTGCCAGAATGGAAAAAAGAGTTCCCTTGGCTCAAAGAATCGCCTTCTCATACCTTGCAGCAGTCGCTCAAAGATGCAGAGCGGGCCTATAAAAATTTCTTTGAGAAACGCGCCGACTTCCCGCGATTCAAGCGCAAAGGCACTGGGGATGGGTTTCGCTTCCCGGATGCAAAGCAGTTCGATATCGACCAAGGTAATAACCGCATTAAGTTCCCAAAGCTGGACTGGATGCGCTACCGCAATAGCCGGGACATACTTGGTGCGGCAAAAAACATCACCGTCAGTAAGTCTGGTGAAAAGTGGTTTGCAAGCATCCAGACTGAGCGCGAAGTAGAGCAACCCGTTTCTACGGCCACCAGTGCCATTGGAATCGACATGGGAATTGTTCGCTTCGCCACTCTGAGCGACGGCAGCTTCATTGCGCCGCTTGGCAGTTTCAAAAAGCATGAGACCAGGCTGCGCCGCTACCAGCGCAAGATGAGTCGCAAAGTCAAGTTCAGCAAGAATTGGCAGAAAGCCAAAGGGAAGGTTCGGAAAATCCACACCCGTATCGCTAACGCCCGCAAAGACTTCCTGCACAAGGCCACAACGACGATCAGCAAAAACCACGCTATGGTCGCTATTGAGGACTTGCAGGTACGCAATATGAGCAAGTCGAGCCGGGGCACTACCGAAGCACCGGGTAAAAACGTAGCGGCCAAGTCGGGGCTGAACAAAGCCATCCTCGATCAAGGCTGGTTCGAGTTTCGCCGCCAGTTGGAATACAAGCTCAACTGGAACGGCGGGATAATCATTCCAGTTCCTGCGCACTACACCAGCCAGACCTGCCCGTCTTGCGGTCACGTTGCCAAGGAGAACCGGCAAACGCAGGCGCTGTTTGCTTGTGTGGACTGTGGGCACGAGGAAAACGCCGATGTGGTCGGCGCGATGAATGTATTGGCGCGGGGACACCGCGTTGCAGCCTGTGGAGAGGACGGCTCTGGCCTTGCGCGTAAGCGTCAGACGAAACCAGCCTCTGTGAAGCAGGAACCCGCCGAAGTGACTAGGCGTGAGGTAACTCATGTCTAGCGCCGTAGGAATCCCCTTCCTTTAGGGAGGGGAGGATGTCAAGGTGTGTGGATGCTATCCGCGCGTTCATGAGGAGAAACTGGATCCCCGTCGGTTTTACAATGGATATTTGCAGACCTATGTGGAACGCGATGTGCGGGCGTTGATCCAGGTGCGCGATTTATCGGTGTTCCAGAAATTCCTCACGCTGCTGGCGGGACGGATCGGGCAGATCGTCAACTTCGACTCGCTCTCGAACGACGTGGGGGTGTCGTCGATGACGATCCGCAATTGGCTTTCGGTGTTGAAAGCTTCTTATGTGGTGTTCGAATTGCCGCCGTTTTTCGAGAATATCCAGAAACGAGTCAACAAGTCTCCCAAGATATTTTTTGCGGATGTGGGGCTGGCGGCTTTTCTGCTGGGGATTCATTCCGCGGAGCAGGCGTTTCGCGATCCGCTGCGCGGTCATCTCTACGAGAACCTGATCATCGCCGATGTCTTGAAGGGGATTTGCAATGCCGGCAGACGACCTGAACTCTATTTTTACCGCGATTCACATGGGAACGAGGTGGATTTGCTGATTCGGGAGGCCGGCGTCATCACGCCGGTCGAGATCAAGTCGGCCAGCACTTTTTCAGTGAATTTCGTGAAGGGACTGGAGCGTTTCCGTGCGCTGGACATCGGGCGCGTCAGTGCGGGATGCGTGCTCTATAACGGCGAGCAATCCTTCAATGTGCGAGGCATCCGCATCTTCAACCCACTCTCCGTTGAAGCGTTGAATACGACATTGGCGGAACCGTGACAGGCACTATCGCGATCTGCTGGGCGATGAGATGTTGCACAATCGTTGCGCATCTGCGGCGCATCGGTGTCAGCCGGTCATCGGTCGATGGCGCCGTCTACCTGCTGATCCGGATTCCCTATGCGCGGATGGCGCGCAGATGCTTTATCGACGCCTACGAAAAATCGGCCAGGCGGTCCGCCAGAGCTTCGCCGTGACGTCACCGCGCACTCACCTGCTGATCAATTATCCGAAGTTCCCGGCTCACCTGAAACAGGGGCTGGCGGAGCGCGGCATCGTGCTGGTCGAGAACGACTGGCAGCCCGGCCCCAACCTACTTCAGCAAACCCTTGCCTGCGTGGTCGGTTTTAATGTCGGCAATATTAAGCACCCGCTCCGAGCTCTGATGTGGAAGCGGCATCTGTTACGTTATGGGGTCCCTGTGTTTACTTGGAATCGCGATGCGCCCTATCACAACAACCTTCCTGCCTGGAGGCTTGCCGTGTTTGATTATCTGCGGCTACTCGATATCTACGCGACACACAGCCTGATCGACACCCGATGGCGCTTTGCCGAGTCGGTGCTCTACCTACCCAATGCTGCCGCTACATCCGCCTACAATTTGCGCGGTGAGTCGGAATCTGTGTTGGCACGATTGCGCGATCCAGGGCAATACCGATGGGATGTTTCTTTCTTTGGAATATTAAATGGAGATATCTACAAAGAGGCCGTAGTCAGAAAGGATTTTTTTGATGTGTTAGAGGCGCGGCTCGATGCGATGAATATTCGTCACTATTTCGTGGATTCCAGCACTACACCCATGTCGACAGATGAACAAGTGGAGATGATCCAGACTTCGCGCATTAATCTCAACTTCGGTGCATATTGCGACTATAGCAACTACCCGGATTATCCAGCTTCTGGTCTGCCAGAGCGTTTTTTCGGCATTCCGGCCTGCGGCGGTTTCTTGCTCGCAGACCGGCGTACCCATACGGTGGACAGCTTTGAAATTGGACATCACATGGACGATTTCACCGACATCGACGACTGCGTCGAGAAGATTCACCGCCATCTTGTCAATTTCGAGCGCAGCCGTGAAATAGCCGAAGCAGGCTGGCGGCATGTGATGCGCTACCACACCTATGCCAATAGGGCGGAAACCATGCACAAGTCCATGCTGGACTGGCACGCCGGTCGGCGGGGACTGACTTTCGATCCGATCGAATGACATATAAGCATAATGACATGAAACTGCCACAAGCATTCTGTGTGATCGTCGCAATGCTACTCGCGATGATTTTTTTTGTTTTCCCCATTCCGCATACCGTAGCCCTGCGCAATCTGTTTGTTTTGGCGCTTATCGGCATGCTGATTACGTTATGGAGAAAAGGAATGCCATCGGTGACAACCGATGTTGTCGCATACCGTAACGGGGAGATTCAGGCACTCGGTGCACTAACGCTATGGATGTTCGTGCAGACCTCGTTGTGGGCCGCCGATAGATCGCTCTCCTTCGATGATTTCGTGATTGATTGGCTGGGCACGCTTCTTCTGGCGTGGGTAGGCTATACAATTGTCATGAAATTGTCGAAAGCAGGCGATTCGTCCTGCGCCGACAAGTTGCCAGCATGGATCGCCCTAGCACTTTTCGCCCACGCTTGTTGGTTGCTCGGCTATCAAATCGTGCAGTGGGTGCAGATCGGACGCTACCCGCTAGGTAGTACGCCCTATGGTACCTATGCAGTGTTATCTGCGACGATCAATATGGCCTTTGCGCTGTTGGCTGCTGATCTTGCCGTGCGCTGGACAGGTGAAGGAAGATTGTTTCCCTGGTCCATTCGCACCGCGTGCTCGTTGTTTTTTGTCACTACTATGGCTGTGGTCGCAGTCAAGGCCCGTAACGGGGTCATTACGGTGTTCGCGGTAACGGTGCTGTTAGCACTGCTGCTGGCCTGGCGGGATCGGGCGCATTGGCGACAATCACGACGGGGAATCATCGCAACTTTGCTCGCGCTCGTGATGGCGACCAGCCTGCTCGCCGTAAATTTCCGCTTTGATGAGCGCTGGGTGACATTTATTGAATCTGCTTCACTGGGTCTGGATACCACAACGTATAAGGCATTGCGGCGCGACGGCCTAGATTTGCTTCCGCTACTCGCTTCTGGACAACCGGTCGATGAATCTGCCTACACGCGGGTTGCGATGTTCAAGGTCGCACTGGAGGGAATTGCCAGCCAACCGCTGGGATTCGGTTATGGTATTGGTGGTTTCGGGCACTATATAAAGGTTCAATATAACGGAAAGGCTGTCAGCAGCCATAGTGGGTTGCTCGACTTTACTTTGGGCAATGGCCTGCCTGGTTTGGTGTTGTTCCTGACTTTCTGCTTCCTGCTATTCCGCCGGGGTTTTCTGGCCTGGACGACGGGAAACCCCTGGGGATTGGCGCTTATGTTGACCCTAACCAACTATTTCGTGCGAATTCTTTTGGACGACCACTTCGGCAGCTTTCGCCTGAAGATGGTGGCGTTGCTGTTGGGAATCCTCTACTGGCTGACGATTAGGCCGACACCCGATTCAAACCTTGCAAAATAAAACACAGGGTTTTATATTGCGCCCATGAATCGTCATGTATTTCCGCTGTTGACTGAGCTGCTGGAGCTTTTCCCCTGTGTGGCTGTTGTCGGCGTTCGGCAGTGCGGCAAGACCACGCTGTTGCGACAACTGCTTCCCGGCTGGCGTGTTTTCGATCTGGAAAAGGGCAGCGACTTCCATTCGATCGCGCACGATCCCGATCTGTTTTTGCGCCTGCACCCGAACCAGGTTGCACTGGACGAGGCCCAGCGGTTGCCGGCGCTGTTTCCTGCACTGCGCGTGGCGATCGATGCCGATCGCGCCACGCCGGGGCGGTTTGTGATCACCGGATCGAGTTCTCCGGAAATCGTGCGTTCGATTTCCGAGAGCCTGGCCGGGCGTGTGGCCATCATCGAGTTGGCGCCGTTTTCGCTGGCCGAAGCTTATGAATTACCCCCCTCCGGTTTTTTTGCTTCGCTGACAAATGGACAACCCAAACCCGCCGATTTGCTGGAATTTCCCCTGCGGACCCGTCCCCGGGAGATTCTCGATTACTGGCTGCGCGGCGGCTATCCGGAACCCTGGTTGCGCAAGACGGAGCGGTTCTCCCGCCTGTGGATGGGGAACTATCTGAAGACCTACCTGGAGCGGGATATCCGGCAACTCTTTCCTTCGCTCAGCCAGGAAAAGTATCGGCTCTTCCTGCACATGCTGGCCAGCCTGTCGGGGACGATCATCAACCATTCCGATGTTGCGCGCGCACTAGGCGTTTCACAGCCCACGGTGCGCGACTATTTCGGCATCGCGCACGGCACTTTCGTCTGGCGCCACCTGCCTGCCTGGTTCCGCAATGCGGGCAAGCGCGTCGTCAAGCATCCCAAGGGTTATTTGCGCGACAGCGGTTTGTTGCGGTCGCTGCTGCACATCCCTGACGAAGATGCTTTCCTGGCTCACCCGCGCCTGGGTGCGTCATGGGAAAGCATGGTGACGGAGACCCTGCTGCGCGGCCTGGGCGCTGCGGGAATTGCCAGCGAAGCATTCCATTACCGAAGCAGCGGCGGCGCGGAGGTGGATCTCGTGCTGGAAGGCGATTTCGGCCTGCTGCCGGTGGAAATCAAGTATGCCCAATCCATTGCGCCCAGAAGCTTGCGGCCCTTGCGCGATTTCATGGCCGAGCATGGCTGTCCGCTGGGGC
>JAUYFQ010000078.1 GCA_030690895.1 Sulfuricellaceae bacterium | reverse complement strand
GAAACCGGCGAAGTGCTCGGCATCATCAACATGGTGTTCGTCAAGTCGACCAAGGAAGCCGTGCTTCAGCATCCGTCGGGGATCAGCTACGCGATCCCTGCCGACTTCCTTATCGAACTGCTGGGCAGGATCAGACCGTAGGCGAGCAGCGGCAGGCTTTCCCCGTGGGCTCGAAGGTACAACTCGGCTGAAATATTTTCGGGTATCCTCGTACTACTCGAAAACCGGAAATCGACAGGAGAACAAATGAATATTTTGCTTGCGGTCGGGCGAATCGCCGGGGTAGTCGGTGTGTTGCTCTGCATTGTTGGCGCGACGGTTCGCCTGGGGGGCGCATTCTGGATCGGCGGCTTTCAGGTCGGAACATTGTTGCAGGGGGGCATTGCGGCGATGGTTTTTGGGTGTTTCTGCCTCCTCGCTGTTGTTACGCACCGATCTTGAATCAACTTTTTTCCGCTTCACCATCATTCGCCTCAGACTGAAGTGGATCGGCTTTGGCGTGCCGGTGTTGTATCTGCAGGAGTTGTTGCTGGATATTCGCTGAGTATTGTCCGGTTCAAACGAGCAGTCAGACCGATACTTTCTCGGGAGTCGAGAATGGCGCTGACATTTTGTGCAACAGATGGACTGCCAATAATTTGCCCGGTAGCCGGAGATACATTTCGCGCAGCCTTAATGCCAAATCGGCAGCTTTCTGCCCCCGAGGCCTGGTTTCCGGGTGACGTGTTGATGCAGCACAGGCCAACAAGCGGGAAAACAGGCTTGTCTTGTCCGGCAGCAAATAATCCGGCAGCGGTGTCCTGAAAAATGCCGAGGCAAGCCATAGGGCCTGAGTGAGGATGGATTCCAGTCCAACCTCTCGTGCCCTGGAAAGCAGGTGCTCAGGATAATCGGCCGAGATCGAGGTGAAATGTCGATATAGGAGATCGATGTCCCATATATCCCTCAGTCCGCGGTCAAACTCGGAGTTCAGCAACAGGTGACTGGCCGCATGCAAGACCATATCCTCATCCTTGAGTCGCCACCAGAATCCTTCTTCGTTCGCCGGCACCGCGTCAGAAATCATTCGCGCCGAATCCACATGTACACGACAGGTTGGCATGGCCAGTGAGTGGTGCAAATCGATGGTTGTTCCCCTGTGCAGATGAGTCATTGGGGGAATTTCGTGGGACCACTCCCGGTAGTAGCGCTGATCATAGGCATCGAGTTTGCCGGTGGACCAGCCGCCCAGCATCAAAGCGGCCTCAGCAACTGCAATATGGGTTTTCGTCACGAGAATATCGATATCGCTGAAAATTCTCCCGTCAGCGGATGGCAAGCCCAGGAGAACATATGAAGCGCCCTTGAGCAGGATTACTGGCGTGTTCAAGCCGGAAAGCGCTTGCTCAATATGTCCAAGTTCGCGCCAGACATCCCGCCTGAAACCATTGGAATATATCGTCGTGGCTGACAACTGATCGCCAAGATGCGAGGGAAGCAAATCGACCAGTGGGGATTTCTGCAGCGTGTGCGCCAGACGGCCCATCAGTCCGCAAGCCCGAGCCTCAGCGAACAGCAGGCTGAAATCTTCAGCGTCCAGTCTATCGACCGAAACCTTGCCGGAGAGGAAATCCAGCAATGGAGAAGAATCAGCCACGCTCGCTCACCAATTGTTCCAGGGCATTCCTGGCATCATCCAGCGAGGAATATTCGAGTTCCCAAGCCTCGGCGGACTCGACCAAGTCGGCCAGACGCTCAAAGCCTTGCCGGCCCAGAATTGGGTAATTGAAAGACTGATCAATCAAACGCAACGCAGTCTGTCCAGAATCAATCGCTTCAAGGCGCAACGGCGCATCGGCAATCCATCTCGGAAATATGATCAGCCGTGGAGCGGCGGTTTCGAGATTGCGTGCTACCGATGACTTTGGCGCGGGTAGATGAGCGATTGTTCCCTTGTGCGTGTCCACCGCGAGTGGCCCGAAAACAGCCTTGGGATGTCTAGCACGGATCACTTCGATCGATTGGTTTTTCAGACTAACCGGGCGAGCGCAGGGAACGAGGCGCAGTTCCTTGTCGATCAAAGCGAGTTCATCCGAAAGCAGTCGCCACCCCTGCAATGACAGTTCGGCTGCCAGCGTACTTTTCCCGCTCCCCGAAGTTGCCGCCAACAAGGTGCCGCACCCGTTCAATTCGACCACGGCCGAGTGCAGTATCAGTAAATTGTGCGCATAGGAGCCTATGGTCCAGTTGAGGCCCCATTCAAAAAGGGCGTGCGCATGCCCCACCTCCATGGGAAGGAAGGGTGCGTCGCCAGACAGGTGAAACAAAGCATTGCGCCTGATCCAGCGACGAATGAAGGAAGGCGGCGCAATATCAATGTCGAAATCATATGCCCCCCCTTTGATCGACACCGGGTAGCAGGCATATAACTGCCGCAATGCACTTTCGAACTCGGGAAGAACGCTGGATATTTTTAGCGTGAAATGTCCGATGCACAAGCGGAGGTCGCCACACCGTATGGCTCTGCTGACTTCGCTGGCCGTAAGACTTTCAAGGCTCAGCAACGGATAACTAATCCGGAATTCTCCAGTGAGGAGATCAGAGCTTGATACTCTTGAAGGTCGCTTTGTTGGTCCATGCCCGAAGAAACCCGCACAGCTGCTTCGTCAACACCATGATCGGAGCACAAAGCGCGCAGAACCTGCCCCCCTCGATGACTCAGCAAGCTTGTCTTCCCGCTCTTTTCATCAAAAACAAGCACACCCTCATCGCAGTCACGCAATGTTAGAGCAGCTGAGGCCTTCAGTGAGCCATATGCTTCGGCAGGGAAGCCACCATCCGCGTCCGTCCGGCTTTCAAGAGTCACAGCGGCATCGTTGTTAGCAAGTAGATTACAATTTGATCTGCGGTCCACGTTACACCGGAAGTAGGAGAGTAGGTCCCGGCCCTCCCGGCCCACATGGCTTTAAGGGTCTCTAGGCTCAATATCGAAGTAGGCACCAAGCCTGCTGCGTAATTACACCATGCCGCCGCCAGATGCCTCCCCAGTGCCGCGTAATTAGCGTTGCCTTCCAGGCCACAGACCTGTTCCATGGTCTGAGACCATCCACCCGAATACACGATGTTAAACTGTTGATTCCGCGCGATACAGCTGAGATGGTTGTCGCATGCATTCTTCCAATACCCTGGCGTACGGCCTAAGCATGTACCTCCGGGGCGATTTGGGCGGCTGTGCAGCAGATTTATCGAGGCGCTGGCAGAAGGCGAAAGACAACCCACCGTCGCCAAGGCTGACCTCGACCCAACCGTCAGAACCGCGGGGACAATCACACCCACGCCACGCACAAAGCGCCGACGCCCGACTAACGCGCTACTGTCGCCAGCCACTTTGGATGGCTCGCTTTTATTAACTCGTCTTTCCGATTCCATCTTGAACCTCTCTCGGCCCGCAGCTACGTGCGTTACAAACACTATATGTCTGTTGGTACTCACCGTATGTGATTTAAGTCACGGCAGACAAAGTACAGGCAACTTACAAGCAACTTTCAAGCCATCTAATATGATCTTTGCTAACCCTATGTTGTTAATTGACAATTATTACAGCAGTTGGAAGGCCGCAAGCTGATATGACCGCGGTGTCAAAAATTCCGACACTATTTCCACTTACCCTCCTCTGCTTGCGAACTTCCCGGACGGTGAACCGCGGCTAAGAAACTGCAGGCTGTTCATTCGAAACCGCGGTGCTTCACACCATAGCGAGTACAAAGTTACTGCGCCCCTTTGCCGCCGAGCACCACGCTGACGGTTTCGAACACCACCACCAAGTCCAGCAACAACGAGTGGTTCTTTACATAATACAAATCGTACTGCAATTTCTGCGCCGCATCATTCACCGATGCGCCGTAGTGATAACGCACCTGGGCCCAGCCGGTTACACCCGGCTTGACGCTGTGACGAATGGCGTAGAAGGGAATTTTCTCGGTCAGTTGATCGACAAAGAAGGCGCGCTCGGGACGAGGACCGACCATGCTCATGTCACCCTTGAGTACCGAAAAAAGCTGCGGCAGTTCATCGATGCGCAGCTTGCGGAA
>JAUYFQ010000077.1 GCA_030690895.1 Sulfuricellaceae bacterium | reverse complement strand
CTCCGCAATACGTTGCTTGCCATTGAGCAGCGCCACCGTGACATCACCCATCGCACAACGCCTTGCTGGCCAAGGGATCAAGTCAACCAGTCGCCCAATCAAATCCACCATCTCCGTCGATACGCCGTTGCGTACCAAGGTGCTCGTCTTCATACGCAGCATCTCCGTTTGTGCAGAATAAAGAGATTGTAACTGGTACTTTAGTAATTACCAACTCCCTTAGCCGAAATAATGGGTATGGCAAAGGGGTGTTTTACTTGGAATGCAAAGGCGGTATTTTTGGGGGTGTCCCGCCAGTGTCCCAGAAAAGCAAAAAGACCACCCCGAAGAGTGGCCTTGATGCTGGTTTATATGGTGGGCCCGCACGGACTTGAACCGTGGACCAAAGGATTATGAGTCCTCTGCTCTAACCAACTGAGCTACGGGCCCGGTGAAACTTAGCCTTCATTATCGAGGAAGCTGCGCAGGCGCTCCGAGCGGGATGGGTGGCGCAGTTTGCGCAGTGCCTTGGCTTCGATCTGGCGGATGCGTTCGCGGGTGACGTCGAATTGTTTGCCGACTTCTTCCAAGGTGTGGTCGGTATTCATTTCGATACCGAAGCGCATCCGCAGCACCTTGGCTTCACGCGGGGTCAGGCTTTCCAGTACTTCCTTGGTGGCTTCGCGCAGGGATGCGTACATGGCGGCATCGGTGGGGGCGAGCGTGGAAAGGTCTTCGATGAAATCGCCCAGGTGGGAGTCTTCGTCATCGCCGATCGGGGTTTCCATGGAAATTGGTTCCTTGGAAATCTTGAGGATCTTGCGAATCTTGTCTTCCGGCATTTCCATTTTTTCGGCCAGAATGGCGGGATCGGGTTCCAGCCCGGTTTCCTGCAGGATCTGGCGTGAAATGCGGTTCATCTTGTTGATGGTTTCAATCATGTGCACCGGAATACGGATGGTGCGCGCCTGATCGGCGATGGAGCGGGTGATCGCCTGACGAATCCACCATGTTGCATAGGTGGAGAATTTGTAGCCGCGACGATATTCGAACTTGTCGACGGCTTTCATCAGGCCGATGTTGCCTTCCTGGATCAGATCGAGGAATTGCAGGCCGCGATTGGTGTATTTTTTGGCAATGGAAATGACCAGACGCAGGTTGGCTTCGATCATTTCGCGTTTTGCGCGTCTGGCCTTGGCTTCGCCGGTGGACATCTGACGATTGATTTCTTTCAGATCCTTGAGCGGGACGCCCGCCTTGTCCTGAACGGCCATCAGACGTTGTTGCTGATCCACGATGGCGTGCTGGGAACGGGTGAGTTTTTCGCTATAAGGTTTTCCTGCACCCATTTCAACGATGACCCATTCGAAGTTGCCTTCGTTGCCGGGGAATGTCTGAATGAAGTGAGGGCGCGGCATACCGCTCTTGGTGACGCACAGCTCCATGATGGTGCGTTCGTGTCCGCGTACTTCTTCGACCAGCGAGCGCAGGCTGTCACAAAGGGCTTCAACCTGTTTGACTGAAAAACGGATGCCCAGCAATTCGTTGGAAATCTGTTCCTGTGCTTCCTTGCAGGCCTTGGTGCGCGCGCCTTTTTTCTTTGCGCCCTGTTGCATGACGTCAAAGGCGGCACGAATCACGGCAAAACGCGCGAGCGCGTCAGCCTTGAGCTGGGCAAGGTTGGCTGCGGCAATGGCGGCGCCTGCGGCATCGGCATCTTCTTCGCTGAGCTCTTCGGCTTCTTCCCCGGCTTCCACGGCGGCGGCCATTTCTTCGCTGAATTCGTCGGCGCTTTCGCCGTTCAGAAGGCCGTCAACCAGTTCGTCGATTTTGAGTTCGTCTTTTTCGACCATTTCGGCCAGACGAAGAATTTCCGAAACGATGGTGGGGCAGGCGGAGATTGCCTGCACCATATGTTTGAGGCCGTCTTCAATGCGTTTGGCGATTTCGATTTCGCCTTCACGGGTCAGCAGATCGACCGTTCCCATTTCCCGCATGTACATGCGAACCGGGTCAGTGGTGCGGCCAAATTCGGAATCAACTGTCGAGAGGGCAGCTTCGGCTTCTTCCACTGCATCTTCGTCGGCCACGACGGGTGGTGCATCGGACATCAGCAGGGATTCGGCATCCGGTGCTTCATCGCAGACTGCAACGCCCATGTCGCCGATCATGCTGATGATGCCTTCGATCTGCTCGGCATCCAGCATGTCGTCCGGCAGGTGGTCGTTGATCTCGGCGTAGGTCAGATAGCCGCGCTCTTTGCCGAGCACGATCAGGGTTTTCAAGCGCATGCGCCGCGCGTCCGTGTCGTTCACGCGACTCTCAACATTGTTATTTTCTGTCGCCATACCCTATCCCGAAAAGCAATTTACAAAACAGACCATTATACCTGAATTCAATGACATTGACTCACGCGCGGCGGACGAAACGTGTATCGGACTATTTACGTGTCAGCAAGCCCTGCAACTGTTCCTTTTGCAGAGGATTCAAGCCCTGCGAGCGGGAGAGCGATAGCAGTGCATCGATTTCCCTGTCACGCCGCTGTTTTTCGAGCTGAGCCAGCGCGCCGGCGAATTCCCGCTCGATTTCGGCCAAATCAAACCGATCTTCCCATTGCATCACTTCGGCGGCTGCATCGCGCAATGCGGGTTCATGTTCCGTTCCATGAAAATGTTCGATCATTGGAGCCATGCCCTGTATCTGAGGGTTTTTGTGCAAAAATTCAATCAGTGCGGCGAGTGTTGTTTCTCCATCCTCACCCTCTGTAAAATCCAGCTCCGAACCTTGGGCCAGACGCGGTTCGGCCAGCAAGAACTGCACCATCTGGCGCACCAGCGAGGGCGGTTTGCGCTTCAGCCTGGGTAAGCCGGGCGACTGTTTCTGGAGTGGGCGTATCTGATAAAGGTCTTCCAGTTCGACTTGTGTGACGCCTGCTAATTCCGCCAGTCGTTTGCGCACCATCAAGCCCAGTGCGGGTGCGGTAATTTGCTGAATCAGGGGGCGGGCATTCTGCAGCAGACGCGCGCGCCCTTCCTGGGTTTGCATTTCCACCTGACCAGTCAGTTCGCGCAACAAAAACTGGGAAAGCGGCAGGGCTTCACTCAGCAGGGACTCGAATCCAGCTTTGCCCGACTGGCGAATATAGGAGTCCGGGTCTTCGCCCTGGGGCAAAAAAAGGAAGCTCAGGTTTTTGCCATCTACCAGGTGTGCCAGGCTATTTTCGAGTGCTCGCCAGGCTGCTTTTCGGCCTGCTGCGTCGCCATCAAAGCAAAATACGACATTGTCGCTCTGGCGCAGAAGCTTTTGCACGTGAACCGGCGTGGTGGCTGTGCCCAGTGTGGCAACGGCATAGTCGACGCCGTGCTGCGCCAGTGCCACGACATCCATGTAGCCTTCCACCACCAGCACGCGCCCTGCATCGTGGATGGCTTTGCGGGCTTGAGATAGGCCATAGAGTTCCCGGCCTTTTTCGAAGAGTGGCGTTTCTGGCGAATTGAGATATTTGGGTTCGCCTTGCCCCAGCACGCGGCCACCAAAGCCGATGACGGTGCCGCGCTGGTTCAGGATGGGAAACATGATGCGGTCGCGAAAGCGGTCGTAGCGTTTGCCGTTCTCTCCTTCGATGACCAGGCCTGCCTGGGTCAGGAGCGGGGAATTATAGTCAGGAAAAATGTCGCCCAGATTTTGCCAACCCGCCGGCGCAAAGCCGATACCGAAGCGTGCAGCAATTTCGCCGGACAAGCCGCGCTGTTTGAGATAATCGATTGCCTGGGGCGCCAGTTTGAGTTGTTCGCGGTAATAGCGCGTTGCGGACAGCAGAACGTCCGGCAATTCAGGGGCATGGGTCGGGCGGTGCGAGTTCTCATCGGTTTCGTGGGGAACGGTCAGGCCAGCATTGCGCGCCAGATCTTCCACTGCTTCGACAAAACCAAGCCCCTGATACTCCATCACGAAGCCGATTGCCGTGCCGTGCGCACCGCAGCCAAAGCAGTGATAAAATTGTTTGCTGGGACTGACGCTGAATGAAGGGGATTTTTCGCCGTGAAACGGGCAGCACGCCATGTAATTCGCGCCAGCCTTCTTGAGTGGAACATGTCGCTCCACCACGTCGACAATATCGAGGCGATTCAGCAAATCCTGAATGAACGACTGTGGAATCATCCTGGAAGCGATCCGCCTTATAAATGAAAACGCCAGAACGCGATGTTCTGGCGATCAGACCGATTGTCTTGCAATGCTTTGGGCCGCGTTTCAGGCCGCGAGTTTTGTCTTTATCAATGCGGAAACCGCACCCATGTCGGCCCGGCCAGCGACCAGTGGCTTGACTGCTGCAATCACCTTACCCATGTCTTTTACGCCAGCCGCCCCGGAAGAGGCGATTGCGGCGGTCACCAACTGCGCGACTTCGTCTTCCGACAAAGCTTGTGGCATGTAGGCTTGCAGTACGGAGACTTCAAACTTCTCCACGTCTGCCAGATCCATGCGCTTGGCGGCTTCGTACTGGGTGATCGAGTCCCGGCGCTGCTTGAGCATCTTTTCGATCACGGCCACCACTTGGGTGTCGTCGAGTTCGATTCGCTCATCGACTTCACGCTGCTTAATGCCTGCCTGTAGCAATCGAATCGCCGAGAGACGAGGCGCATCCTTAGCGCGCATCGCCGACTTCATGTCTTCGGCGATGCTGGTTCTCAAGCTCATAAGGTGCTTTTTTGCTACGGCTTAGTACAGTTTGGTCGGCAGCATCTGGCTACGCAGGCGCTTGTAGTGGCGCTTGACAGCCGCAGCGCCCTTGCGCTTGCGTTCTGCGGTGGGCTTCTCGTAAAACTCGCGGGCGCGCAGTTCGTTGAGCAGACCGGAACGTTCGATGGTACGGCGAAAACGGCGCAATGCGACGTCAAATGGTTCGCCTTCTTTTACGCGTACACTTGGCATATCTTTTTCTCTACTTAAAGAATAAAAATGGTGAAGGGCGAGAATTCTAACAGAGCCCCGAGTTTTTTCCAAACGCTATGTTTTGTAATCTCAAAAATCAAGAGCCGCTCCTTGTGGAGGCGGCTCTTGACCGTGCAGCTATGGAATAGCCAGGATTACATCATCCCGTCCATGCCACCCATACCGCCCATGCCGCCGCCCATGCCGCCTGCCGAATCATCCTTCGGCATTTCGGCGACCATGCAGTCGGTGGTCAGCATCAGACCGGAGACGGAAGCGGCGTTCTGCAACGCGTAACGGGTCACTTTGGTGGGATCGAGCACGCCCATTTCCACCATGTCGCCGTACTCGCCGGTACCAGCGTTGTAACCATAGTTACCCTTGCCTTCCAGCACCTTGTTGACCACAACGGAAGGCTCGTCACCGCAGTTGGCGACGATCTGGCGCAGCGGCTCTTCCAGGGCGCGCATCACGATCTTGATGCCGGCATCCTGCTCGGGGTTGGCGCCCTTGAGATTGGCAATCGCAGCACGGGCACGCAGCAGTGCTACGCCGCCGCCAGGAACAATGCCTTCTTCCACTGCGGCACGGGTTGCGTGCAACGCATCTTCCACGCGGGCTTTCTTCTCTTTCATTTCCATTTCGGTTGCTGCACCGACTTTAATCAGTGCCACGCCACCGGCCAGCTTGGCCACGCGCTCTTGCAGTTTCTCGCGGTCGTAATCACTGGTGGATTCTTCGCTCTGCTTGCGAATCATCGAGACGCGACCTTCGATGTTGGCTGCATCGCCATGACCGTCAATGATGATGGTCTCTTCCTTGCCCACTTCGATACGCTTGGCTTGACCCAGATCGGTCAACGCTGCTTTTTCCAGGCTCAGGCCCACTTCTTCAGCGATCACGGTACCGCCAGTCAGGACAGCGATGTCTTCCAGCATGGCCTTGCGACGGTCGCCGAAACCCGGCGCCTTGACCGCAACGGTCTTGAGAATGCCGCGAATGTTGTTCACCACCAGCGTAGCCAGCGCTTCGCCATCCACATCTTCAGCAATGATCAGCAGAGGACGACCAGCCTTGGCGACTTGTTCCAGCACTGGCAGCAGGTCGCGGATGTTGGAAATTTTCTTGTCGTGCAGCAGTACGAAAGGATTTTCCAGCAAAGCGAGTTGACGCTCTGGTGTATTGATGAAGTAAGGGGAGAGGTAACCGCGATCGAACTGCATGCCTTCTACAACTTCCAGTTCGTCAGCCAGGCCGGTACCGTCTTCCACGGTAATCACGCCTTCTTTGCCCACTTTGTCCATGGCTTCAGCGATACGCTCGCCAATGGAAGCGTCGGAGTTGGCGGAAATGCTGCCCACCTGAGCGATTTCCTTGGTGGTGGTGCAAGGCTTGGAAATTTTCTTCAGCTCTTCAACGGTTGCAGCTACAGCTTTGTCAATGCCGCGCTTCAGATCCATCGGATTCATGCCGGCAGCCACGTATTTCATGCCTTCCTTGAGGATGGCCTGAGCCAGCACGGTCGCAGTAGTCGTACCGTCGCCAGCCACATCGGAAGTCTTGGAAGCCACTTCCTTCACCATCTGCGCGCCCATGTTCTCGAAGCGGTCTTTCAGCTCGATTTCCTTGGCCACGGACACACCATCCTTGGTGATGGTAGGCGCGCCGAATGAGCGCTCCAGCACCACGTTACGGCCTTTAGGGCCGAGCGTTACCTTGACTGCGTTGGCCAGTACATTGACACCAGCCACCATGCGATGACGTACGTCATCACCAAATTTCACGTCTTTAGCTGCCATGTTCAAAATCTCCTGATCTATGTAGGGCGGGTTAGCTGCGCGGCAGCGTAACCCGCCATGTTGCGATGATGTCGGGTTACGGCCTATGGCCTAACCCGACCTAACGTTACTATTTAGCCTTCGACCACGCCCATCACGTCTTCTTCGCGCATCACCAGCAATTCTTCGCCGTCGACTTTGACAGTCTGACCGGAATATTTACCAAAAATCACCTTGTCGCCCACTTTCAGGGAGAGCGCGTGCAGCGTGCCGTTATCCAGCATCTTGCCTGTGCCTATGGACAAAACCAGGCCCATATCCGGCTTCTCTGCCGCATTGCCGGGCAGTACAATACCGGATGCGGTTTTTTCTTCAGCTTCCAGGCGCTTAACAATCACGCGGTCATGCAAAGGACGAATTTTCATTGCTTGTATCTCCTGTTGGTTTTCGGAATTCGATGGCGACGGAGTTTAACCCGGACATATCATGAATTGCCGTGATGATCGCGCAGGATTTTGTTTCGTAGGGGAATTTTGTGAGAGAGTGGCGTAGTTATTCATACGCCCGACTGAACAAAGTTTCCATACGAAACAAAAGACCAGCGAGAACACGGTGAATTCATGATATGTCCGGGTTAGCACTCACGTCATACGAGTGCTAATAATAGGGATTGCCCCTGCGGATTTCAAGGGCATTTTTATGACACGAAACAGAACCCCTTACAAAACAAACCACTAAATTCAACTCTAAGGGTTATTTAGCTAAAGTTTTGCCGGGCTGGTCGATTTTATGGGCGGTTATATTATTTGTTTCACCATCAACTCGCGTCCCGATGGCAAATCTGGTAAATATCCAATCAGTTGGCTGGACCTTCTTCTGGCCCAAAGCACTTCAGGTAATCGTCACATACCATGCAACTCGGGGCACGACAGGCGTTGACCCCGGTGCGGTCGCAGAGCTGCTTGTAAAAAAACTTCTTCCACTTCATATTTCCGCTGTTTCTGACAAACAGGCTGGTGAAGTATCCGGATAGCAGTTCGGAGAGCATTTGCCGGTTAGGCAGGCCCATGTCCTGATAGAGGTGGTCGTTGCCCATGCAGGCGGTGGCAATGGCAAACGCCAGCCATTCCGACTCCTGGTCCGGCTGTGTCCGATGTTCCAGCAACAGATCGAGCAAATCGCCGAACTCATCACCGCGCAGGGCTTCGCAGCCTGGGGCGGCAGTCACGCTCGGCATGGTCATGCCCGCATTCTGCAATGCGCCGGGGAAATAATTCTCCATCAGACTCTCGAAGGTTTCCTCCTCCAGACCCAGCATGACATGAGCCTCCAGCACCTTGTTGCGGCGCGAGTTATGGATCACGCCGGCAAAAGCCCGGGTCAGGTTGTCGGCCGGGTTCTGGGCATGCGCCATCAACCATTCATAGCTCAGGATTTCCATTTCATCCTCCAGTTCAGGCCGGCATGGCCTCATGGGTATAACACTTCTTGGGGCATATCTTGGCGCAGGCTTCGCAGCCGACACAGTTCTGTTCGTTGGCGACCGTCATGACCTTCTTTTCATATTCGTCGTCATCGTCATCCTCCGCATCCACCGCGATCAACTCGCCTTCATCGTCCACGCCCATCAGTTGCAGCACTTCACGGCCACACACCTTGTAGCAGCGACCGCAGCCTATGCATTTATCCTTGTTGATGGCTTTGACGAATCTGGGTATCCAGCTACGCCCGTCTGGCATGACCACGCTTGCAAAGCTCATTTTTCAGCTCCTTGCATCTGCATTCTTGCCTCGGCCAGCGCCTGGTAGGCTGCAAAGGTACGCTGCGCCACCTCGGGGATCTTCTCCCAGCCGGTCGGCAGGTCCTCGGACAGGTCATGCAGATCCATCTTGAGCTGGGTGGCCTGCGCGTTGAGCTTCTTCACCCTGGCCCTGAGTTCTTCCATTCCTTGCATTTTGTTCACCTCAACCGTAGTTCACCACATCAGGAAATTGCTTCACCATCTCCACACCACCGCTGACATATTTGTCGCCTTCCTCACCCAGCTTTTCCAGCGTGAGAAAGCCGAAGCGGTGCACGTCGCGCAACTGCTTGTTGACCGCCACCAGGCGCCCGGCGAGCAGCACCATGCGGCCAAATCCTTCGTGCGACATTTTCATCATGGGCGTGACCATTACCTTGGTCTGGCGCTCGATGGCGAGGCCCACGGCGTTGTAGAACAGCTCTAGCCGCCACAGGGTTTCCGGGTCGGGGTCGCCGATGATGGGGATTTCCTTGCGCTTTTCCTTGTCGATCACGTAGGGTTCGAGCAATTCCTCGTCGGACTTGCCTTCCCACGCGCCGTAGGAATCCTGTGCACGCCATTGGTTGATCAGTTCCACCAGGAAGGCGGAGGACTTGAGGTCGAATTTTTCCATTACTGTCGTTTCCATTTTTAAGCTCCATTTGGCGAACCCTCGGCCAAAACACCCGAGGACAAGTGAATTCGCCCCTACATCTGATAATCAGGCACCACGCCGTAGGGGCAAATTCATTCGCCCATGGCGGTGAAAACCGCCCCTACGCCTCTTCGAAATCGAACTGGCGCTCCTTGCCCTTCAGCATGACTTTGCGCAGCCAGGGTGGCGGGGTGCCCTGCAACACCTTCTGCAGCTTGTCCAGGATGACGCTGATCAGTTCGGGTTCGGGCACTTTCACCGGATGCACCCTGGCATTGACCACCTTGGCCGCCGCCGAGCCGCCGATGGCGGCCACGTAGAGAATGGCGCAGTCGCGCACGGCGTCGATCTTGGGGGCCAGCTTGTCCTCGTTGCCGTCTTCCTTGAGGTCGCCGTCGAACTGGATGGCTTCCACGAACTGGTAGCCTTCCGGCGAAATCTCGTACACGGCAATGTTCTTCGCCCAGCCGAAATGGGCATCGACATGTTTCATGTCCTGGGTAGTGAAAGCGACTTTCATGGGGTGCGCTCGTGGTTTGTGGTTAGTGATGAGTTTCTGCTTGCGCATGATCGTTTCCGGGGAGTGGCCA
>JAUYFQ010000062.1 GCA_030690895.1 Sulfuricellaceae bacterium | reverse complement strand
CACCAGTCGCGGCAAACGAAATCCCCGTGGCGTGAAACGAAAAATGAGCAAATTCAATCTCCGAAAACGAGGCGATCCGATCAATACGCCTTGCGAGCCAATGCCTCGAATTTTATCTATCTAAACAGTATTGGGGTTAAGACGGTCATTGGCCGGCAGAGAGAAAAGCCGCGCCTGCCTGACTTTCCGGTGGCAGCTTGACAAACAGGATTCAGGGAGAGGAAACGGACGTGATTGGTTATGTATTCTCAAGCATGAGCGGCGCTATCAAGACTATCCGCTACCCACTGGTTCAGACTCTTCCCGGCAGCGGCAGCGGCTTGCACCAAGTCAGCGTGCAGCGTAGGCGGCACCCGCACGTTGAACTTACCGGAAAAAGCGCGGACAGGATCAACGCCATCCTCGGCGCACATATCCAGAAACACCCGCAAGGAGATTTCACCTTCTCGCTTCAAGCCTTCAATGTCGGCAGCGTAAAAATCCGCCCCGCCATTCAGGCCAACAAACTCCCCCCTGAAAAGCTCAATCTCAGGGTCATACTGGATAACGGCTCTGAAGCCGTTGATGGTCATGGTATTGATCATGGTTTCACCCCGTTTGTCCGCAGCCACTCGCGGATGGCTGACACCGCGCCCTTATCCGTATCCGGCGCAGGATGCGGGCGGTGGAACACCCTGCGCTCAGCAAACAACCTAACCCCAACACGGGAACCCTCTCGCTCGCTGATTTCCGCGCCCAGCTCGACAAACAGCGCCTCAATATCGCGCCACTGGATGTTACCGCTTACCGGACGGGAAAAAATCAGCTCAAGTGTTTTATGGTGCTTGCGTTTCATGGATTTTATAGTACCGAATAATAGTACCATTGTCAAGACGAATTGACACCCGCAACCCGCAAGGCGTATGCTGCTCGCGTCACCTGCAATCAGGTGGCCGGGTATGAGAGCCCGAAGTGGAGCGGCGAGAGCCGCATGATATGCGGCTTTTTTGCGTCTGGTGTGCCTTCATGGGCGGGCCGGGCGGGGAGCCGCAAGGCTCGCCGGTGCTCCACCGGTCTCTCAACCCGTTCGGTTCCGTCCACCCCGTTTGAGAGCGGGAGGCGGTTCGTTAAACGAACTGGAGCACGCCATCATGACAAACCCTTCTGTATTTCAATTTCAGGATTCCTACGCCCTGCGCATCGTCACTATTGATGCCGCCCCGTGGTTTATTGCAACTGACATTGCCAAGATTCTTGAGTACAAGCTGGCAACCAATATTGCCCGCCTATGTGACGACGACGAGAGGGGTATTCACATACTGAATACCCCCCACGGCGATCAAAAAATGATCATCATCAGCCAACCGGGATTATTCCGTGCGCTGGCCAATTCCCGCAGCGCTCGCGCCAAGCCTTTTCAGCGCTGGCTGTTCCATGACGTGCTGCCAAAGATCATGCAGACCGGCACCTATTCCATTCAACCCGCGCAACCCGCACCCCAGCCCCCCGCCCACCTATTCCTGACTGTTGCTGAACTGGCGCAAATCAAGCAAGCCGCCAGCGGCATATCCCGTTATTTCCGCTTCCACCTCTCGGGCGGCATATCGAATGCCATTTATTCACCGCTGCATTCGGCTTATAACATCGAGCGCATTCAGGACATTCCAGCCGACAAGCTGGCAGAAGTGCTGGCGACGCTCAAGGACATGGAAGCCATCGCCTACGCCTACTATATGGAAGCGTCACGCAACGAGCGGGAAATCATGAAAACCTTGGGGCAGAAAAGAATCGCCGCCTAATCCAGCAACCCGGCCATGATGGTTGGCAAGCAGATTGAGAGGGTTATTGGTCTGGAACTGTTAATGAAAATATGACAAACGAAACCGTTTTTGTAGAAGGATTCTACCTGTTTTGTAGAAAACAGCCCCGCAACCCGCGTGGATTGTGATGGTTGTTAAAATAGGGTATTTTAACGCCTTTACGCAAGACTTGTTAGAAGCATGGCAATCGTTGAAAAATCCGTTCTGGTTCTGCACTCATCGCAACAGATGTTCGACCTGGTCGATCAGGTTGAAAACTACCCCCAATTCCTGCCCTGGTGTGGGGGAAGCGATGTCAAATGGCGGGACGACAAGACCACGCTGGCAACGATTCTGATCGACTTTCATCGCGTCAAACAAAGTTTTACGACCGAAAACACCAAGCAGTCTCCATCCCTGATGGAAATAAAATTGCAGGACGGTCCTTTCCGGCTACTCAATGGCAGTTGGCGCTTTATCGCCTTGAGCGAGGAGGCCTGCAAAGTCGAATTTCGGCTCCACTATGAATTTTCCAGCAAATTGCTCGAATCGCTGGTGGGTCCGGTGTTCAGCCATATCACCAAAAATTTTGTTGATGCGTTCGTCGAGCGCGCGGAGAAAGTCTATGGGTAATCCCACTTCCGGCATATGGGTTGAAATTGCCTATGCGCTCCCTGATGAACAGGTTTTGATGTCTATTCAGGTACAACCCGAAATCAGTGCCGAGCAGGCAATCCGCCAATCCGGCATTTTGGGAAAACACCCTGAAATCGATCTTGCAAAAAACAAGATCGGCATTTTCGGCAAACTTTCAAAACTGGATACGATATTGCGGGACAGGGACAGAGTGGAAATTTACCGACCTCTCATTGCCGACCCCAAAGAGGTGCGCAAAAAACGTGCTGAAGAGGGAAAGGTAATGAAAAAAGGTGGAGGCGATGCCCCCGCCGCTGAAGCGGAAACACAGTAAAGAACGCTTAAAGATTCACTGAGGTTTTTGTTCTTCGGCGGTTTTCTGCTGATTTTCTGGCCATTCCATCAGATGATCTGCCGAATGCGATTCAGGTTCAGCCTGCGGGTCGGCTTTAATTTGTGAGCCTGATCCAGGCTGCGTTGCGGATTCAGGAGCAAACTCGAATCCCAGCGTCTCGCTGGTCTCTGATTCTGGAGGCACAATATTTTCCGCTTCCTCATCTTCAAACATTGGAATGGTATGGGGATTCATATCCTCTTCAAAGGCATTCTCAGCGTCCAGACTGCTCTGATAAAGCGGATTTTCAGCATCCAGCACACGGCCCAGTTTCTGCACCAGCACGCGAAGACCGTTGTCATCTATGTACTGGATTTTGACAGCCAACTGCTCGAATTCATTCTTCATGCCCAGTGCATGGTAGGCCTCAAACATCTTTTTGAGCAGAGGAACATCCTCAGGATGATTTTCAAGGTGACTTGATAACAGATCGATTGCCCGCTTACCCCAGCCATAAGCCAGATATAGATCTGCCTCGTCAAGAACAGACTCAGTCTCTGTTACTGTGACGATGTCGTCGGTCGCACCAAAAATGGTAGTCGGGTAATGCATATCCTCACCCACACCCCCCAAATTCTCCAAAATATCAACCGGCGCCTCAAGCACTTCAGGCTGAGGGCGCACATCATTGGCAGGCGATTCAAACTGCGCAACCGGTTCAGACACGCCAGGCTTAGCCACGAATTGGTGGCCAAACAGTGTATTCAGCCTGGCTTCTGCACGACTTTGACGCCAGCGCCACCAACTCGACAGCAACAGCAGAAGAATCAGCAACGCGCCCGCCATGCTGCGAATGGAATCATTGTCCGCCAACTGACGCCAGTCCATATCCCGAATATTTACCTGAAATAGCGACTCTGACGCTGGCTCTACCACAGGAGCCGCCTCGCGGCGATCTGGGACAGGTTCAGGTTGCCTTTCAGCAGCAGTCCGACCCGCCTCGAGCGCGAGTTTCATTTCCTCTATGGTGGATTCGAGCTGTAAAATTCGATTCTTGATGCTCATCATGGCGGCAACTTGATCATCCGACTCCAGCAACAGCTGTTTTTCACGCAAAAATTGTCGCTGTTCCTCGCTCATGCTGCCAACTGCAGACATGTCCAGAATACCGCTGGACAACTGAAGCCGAAAAGTGACGGGCGCCGATCTCGTTTGAGATTCACTCTTGCCGACCAATTTTGCAGGCGGCGCTGATTTGATGGGCGGAAGCGCCGACGGCGCAACGCTTACAGGTTCATCAGGAACCTGCGGCAAGACTTTCAGATCCGGAATGCGAATTGAATGGCCTTCTGGCAATAGTTGTTTACGCGAATAGTCGCGAAACTCCGGATTGGCTTTTTTTATCTCTCTCGCCATGCGCCGCTGCTTCTGCACGTCGTTTGGGTAGAGTCGTTCCACAATGTCGTTGATCGCTTCACTCGCCCGGACTATGTACCCCTCGCCTTCGCGAACACTCGCAACAGGAGTCGCATCGATACTGACAGGTCGGGGTGGAATGGACGATGAGCGTTGCTCGAGCGGATCAAGCAGAAGCACAAACTCGCGCCTCTGTGCGCCCTGACCGCAGCGAGCTTCAATGATGATATTCAGAAACGGGGAATTGACCGGTTTGGAAGTAGTCAGCCTGAGCGTCAGGCCCGCAGCTGATTCCTCTAGAATCAGCTTGCCCTGGGTCAGATAGGATTCATAGTCATCCTGTTGCCCAGGACGACCAAGATAAAAACAAGTGCCATCTACTTGCTCGTCGGCCCCGGCATGAAGCGGGATTGTCGCACGCAGCGGTTCGCCCAGCCAGGAATGCAGCTTCAGCTCCCCTAGCATCAGGGCAGACACGGGTTTGGGCAATACACCCACCCCCACCACGCCAGCGGCGAGCAAACTCAACAACAAGCTTCTAATCTGCATCAGCGAATCCAGTTTCCCATTTGTATAAATCTGGATTTATCGGGAATTTCTGAGCATATCCTCAATCTGCTCAGGCCTGCGATTCTCATAAAGTTCTTTATCAAACTTCCGGAACCTCTGGATTAATCACCAGATTACTGAGAAGTCTGCGCAGGCCGACCGATTATAGCATGCTGTTTTATTCCTTAAAGCTTATTCCGTTGCAATATAATTTACAAACCGCGCACGTTCCGCTTGCGTTCATTCTCGGTCAGAAAACGCTTGCGCAAACGGATAGATTTAGGTGTCAGCTCCACCAGTTCGTCGTCAGCGATGAATTCGACAGCAGATTCCAATGTCAACAGGATCGACGGCGTCAGGCGCACGGCTTCGTCAGTGCCGGAAGATCGCACGTTGGTGAGTTGTTTTCCCTTGATCGGGTTGACCACCAAGTCGTTATCGCGGCTGTGAATGCCGATAATCATGCCTTCATAGAGTTTGTCGCCCGGCTTGACAAACATGCGACCGCGATCTTCCAGCTTCCACAACGCATAAGCAACTGCATCGCCGTTGTCCTGAGAGATCAGCACGCCGTTGTGACGTGCTGGAATATCCGGCTTCATCGGTGCATATTCGTCGAATACGTGGCTCATCACACCGGTACCGCGCGTCAGCGTCATGAATTCAGACTGGAAGCCGATCAGGCCGCGTGCCGGAATGCGGTAATCGAGGCGCACCCGGCCCTGGCCGTCAGGCAACATGTCCTGCAAATCACCACGACGGCGGCCCAGTTCTTCCATCACCGCACCCTGGTTGGCATCTTCCACATCGGCAGTCAACATTTCGAACGGCTCGCATTTCTCGCCGTTAATGTCCTTCAGTAACACGCGCGGACGCGATACCGACAGTTCGAAACCTTCACGCCGCATGGTTTCCAGCAGAATGGTAAGGTGCAATTCGCCGCGCCCTGCAACCACAAAAATGTCAGCGTCAGCGGTCTCGTCGACACGCAGAGCCACGTTGGTGAGCAGCTCCTTGTTCAGGCGCTCGCGAATCTGGCGGCTGGTTACAAATTTGCCTTCCTGACCGGCCAAGGGTGAGTTGTTGACCTGGAAATTCATGGTCAGGGTCGGCTCGTCCACGGTCAGCATCGGCAATGCTTCGGGCGCGTCGATTGCGGCCAGGGTAACGCCGATACCGATTTCATCAATCCCGTTGATCACCACGATATCGCCCGCCAGGCCTTCTTCCAGCTGAATTCGGTTGAGACCGCTAAACCCCAGAACCTGGTTCACTTTCGCGCGCACGCCCTTATCACCCGGGCCACGCAACACCATGACTTCCTGCCCGGGCTTCAGCCTGCCGCGAGAGATGCGACCGATACCGATACGCCCCACATAGCTGGAGTAGTCCAGCGCAGAAATCTGCAATTGCAAAGGCTGATCGGGGTCGCCTTCAGGTGCGGGAACATGTTTGAGGACAGATTCGAACAACACGCGCATGTTGTCGCTCGGGGTGTTGTAATCCAGCGCAGCAAAGCCATTCAGCGCCGAGGCATAGATAACGGGGAAATCAAGCTGCTCTTCCGTTGCACCCAGTTTATCGAACAGATCGAAAGTCTGGTTCACCACCCAGTCAGGCCGTGAGCCGGGACGGTCGATCTTGTTCACCACCACGATAGGCTTGAGACCCAGCGCCAGGGCTTTCTTGGTCACGAAACGGGTTTGCGGCATCGGGCCTTCTACTGCATCCACCAGCAACAGCACGCCGTCAACCATGGACAGCACGCGTTCGACTTCGCCGCCGAAGTCGGCGTGTCCCGGAGTGTCCACGATATTGATATGGTGGCCTTCAAATTCAATGGAAGTATTTTTGGCCAGAATGGTAATGCCACGCTCTTTTTCCAGATCGTTGCTATCCATCACCCGCTCGACAACATGCTGGTGGGCGGCGAAGGTGCCGGCCTGCTGCAAGAGCTTGTCCACCAGGGTGGTTTTGCCATGGTCAACGTGGGCGATAATGGCGATGTTACGGATTGCGCGAGACATAAGATTTTCCGGTTCGGGTACTAAAGGGGCAAGATTCTAGCATAAATAGATAGTAATTTTCTTATATGTCTGTATAATGCGCACCTCTTGACTGGCCATTTACATAAAAAAGTAGTTTGGCCAGCATTTAAGGTTCATCGTTTTCTGACCTCCTAATTCGGACTCATCTAATTCCGAATGCCAGCACTACCCCGGTTAGCGACGATGTTTTTGCGCCGTGCGGTATCTTGCTGAGACTCTCATTCCGGGTTACCCGGAATGCCTCACTCTATTTTCTGCCTGCGCGTTCTGTTTTTTAAGCGTTTACGCCAAGGAATACTCGTGTCTTTTGAATCTCTCAATCTGAATCCCTCCATCCTCAAAGCCATTGTCGAAAGCGGCTACACCGAGCCAACCGCCATCCAGTCTGAAGCCATTCCGGTCGTCCTCGCTGGTCACGACCTGATGGCCTCTGCCCAAACCGGTACTGGCAAAACTGCCGCTTTCATGTTGCCAGCGCTGCACAAACTGGCGACGCCTTCCGCCGTCAAAAGCAAAGGCCCGCGCGTGCTGGTATTGACGCCGACCCGTGAACTGGCTACCCAGGTTAATGATGCTGCACGCAAATATGGCAAAACCTTGCGCGTCAATACCGTCAGCATTCTGGGCGGCATGCCCTACCCGCTGCAAAACAAGCTGCTGTCTGGTTTTGTGGACATCCTGGTTGCCACTCCTGGCCGCCTGATCGACCATATCGATCGTGGCCGCATTGATTTTTCCCGCCTGGAAATGCTGATCCTGGACGAAGCCGATCGCATGCTGGACATGGGCTTCATTGAAGATGTCGAAAAAATTGCCGCCGCCACCCCGGCCAGCCGCCAGACACTGCTGTTTTCCGCCACGCTTGACGGCAACATCGGCAAACTGGCCACCCGCCTGCTGAAAGATCCGAAGCGCATTCAGATCGCTGCTCAACAGGACCGTCACGAAAACATCGAACAACGCCTGCACTATGTAGACGACCTCGCTCACAAAAACCGCCTGTTGCAGCATCTGGTCACCGATACTGACCTCAAGCAAGCGATTGTATTCACCTCTACCAAACGCGATGCCGACATGCTGGCGGAAGATTTGTTCGCACAGGGACACTCCGCTGCTGCGCTGCATGGCGACATGAATCAGGGCGCTCGCAACCGCACCCTGACCAAGCTGCGCCGTGGCGGCATCCGGATTCTGGTCGCGACGGACGTAGCCGCACGCGGCATCGACGTACCTGGCATCAGCCATGTCATCAACTTTGACCTGCCCAAATTTGCGGAAGACTACGTACACCGCATCGGCCGCACGGGTCGCGCTGGTGCTTCCGGTATCGCCGTTTCCTTCGCCTCGCACAAGGACATGATGCATCTCAAGCGCATCGAACGCTTCACCGGCCAGAACATCACCCTGCATACTGTTCCAGGCATGGAACCCAAGCGTATTCCGCGTGCAGAAGCACCGCGCAGCGGCCAGGGGCGCAAATTCTCCGGCAAGCCTGGTGGCAGCAGCGCCGGGAATGGCGGCGGTTACAACAATGGCAACCGTAGCGCCGCAGGCCAGCCACGCCGTGAAGGCGGCGGTTACGCGCGTTCAGGCGAACGGACAAGCGAAAAACGTCCAAATAGCGGTGGCGCTGCTCACCACAGCGGTCGTCGTCACGGGTAACGCCAATCCGGGATGAAACCTGTCCTGAAATAAAAAAGGCGCCTCGGCGCCTTTTTTATTTCTGTTTCCGTAAATGTCAGTGATCGTGTTTGTTCTTCTTTTTTTGCTTGTCATGCCCACGATGCAAGCCATTATCATGATGGTAATGATCATCGTGCTTGTCTTTCGACTCGGACGCCATCAGTGCCGCACCTGTCGCACCACCAATCCCGGCACCGATAATTGCGCCATTCTTGCCGCCCACGGCAGAGCCCACCGCTGCGCCTGTTGCGCCGCCCAAAGCACCACCAATAACAGCATTACCATCAATGCTCCCCGCATGCAGATGCATGGAAGCCGAAAGCATCACCGCAAAAACCAGACCAATTCGAAATATCATGATATTTATTCCCAAAAAATTCATTCAGCATTACATCTTCGACTATACCGGATCAAACATCGTTTTGTCACCAGTTTGTCAGTTCGCCTGATTACGCATGAAATCTGCCGTTTTCCAGAACGCAGCCTTGAGTTCCTCACGCAATTTATCATCCAGCCCAACATCATCCATGGCACGCGACATGCAAGTCATCCATTGATCGCGCTCCGCTTCGCCGATCGTAAACGGCATATGTCGCTGTCGCAGGCGCGGATGGCCAAATTTTTCCATATACAACTGTGGCCCGCCTGTCCAACCGGACAGGAACATGAACAGCTTGTTGCGCGACTCGGTCAGATCTTCCCCATGCAGTTTTCGAATCCCATAAAAATCCGGATTTTCATCCATCAAATCATAAAAGCGGTCGACCATACCACGAATGGGATCCTCCCCGCCGATGCGCTGAAAATGTGTTTCCATACTATTCCTTGAGTGGGTTAATCAGACTGGCGGCCAACTTGGCGCGCGATCTTGCCTCTCTGGTGTTACCAGCGGTCGCCAGCGCCACACCCATGCGGCGGCGCTGGTAACTTTCCGGCTTACCAAACAACCTGATTTCACTATTGGGCACTGACAGCGCCTTTTCAATTCCCTCGAAGGCAATGCCCTTTTCCTCCATGCCGCCATAAATGACCGCAGACGCCCCCGGTTCGCGCAGCGACACATCGACAGGAAGCCCCAGGATAGCGCGCGCATGGAGTTCAAATTCGGACTGGCGCTGGCTGCACATCGTCACCATGCCGGTATCGTGTGGGCGTGGGCTGACTTCCGAGAACCACACCTCATCCCCCTTGATGAACAGCTCCACGCCAAAAAGGCCGAGTCCGCCCAGGTTATCTGTCACCGCCCTGGCCATTTCCTGCGCCCGCTTCAAGGCCTCCGACGTCATGGCCTGCGGCTGCCAGCTTTCCACATAATCGCCCTTGACCTGAACGTGCCCGATCGGCGCACAAAAATGGGTTTCAATCTCACCGTCTGCACCACGCGCACGCACCGTCAACAAAGTAATCTCGAAGTCGAAAGCTATCATCTGCTCCACGATCACCCGCCCCCGATTCACCCGGCCGCCGCTCATGGCTGCATCCCAAGCCGCTTCGAGTTCGTCCGGCCCATTGACGGTGGACTGACCCTTGCCTGACGAAGACATCACCGGCTTGACAATACAAGGATAACCAATGCCCTTGTCAATCCAGATGCCCAGCTCGTTCAGGGACTCTGCAAAGGCATAGCGCGAAGTCAGCAGTTCCAGTTCCTCCGCCGCCAGACGTCGAATCCCCTCCCGGTTCATGGTCAACTGGGCAGCCCGTGCAGAGGGAATCACCACCGCCAGCCCAGCCTGCTCGATCTCGGCCAGCATGTCAGTCGCAATCGCCTCGATTTCCGGCACGATGATGTGCGGTTTCTCCTGTTCGACCAAGGCGCGCAGCGCCGCCCCATCGGCCATATTGATGACATGTGCGCGATGCGCCACCTGATGACCAGGCGCATTGGCGTAACGATCCACCGCGATCACTTCCACGCCCAGACGTTGCAGGGCGATGATGACTTCCTTCCCCAACTCGCCGCTGCCAAGCAGCATGACGCGGGTGGCGGAAGGGCTTAAGGGCGTGCCGATTTTCATGATTTAGGCTCTGAAAAATAAAGTTACGAGATGATACCCCGGGATTATCCAGGTTTAATACCAGGCTCATCCAGTGAGACTTATCCCTGTTATGCTCGAACCACGCTCAAGGACAAAAAAGCCATGAACATTACAGCAAACATACCCGGCGCCACCTGCGGGACATCTGAAATCGAGGCTCTGCGCGAGCAGCTTGTCTCGGTGCTGGAGACAATCGAACACTTGCTGGAGCACGACAAGCCGCATCTACTGGCACGCTATCAGGTGTCGCTGGGAGACCTTGAATTTGAACTGTTCAATTTGCAGGTGGAATCCCTCACTCTGCGCCGTCGAATCGAATTGATGCAGGCATTTGTTAATCGTGGCGAACCACTTACGGCAGAGCGGATTGCCCGGATTGAAACGGAAGTTACTCACGAGTTGCATGACTGGCGCGAGCGCCTGCTGGAGCAGGAGCGTGTGCTGCAAGACAGCCGTTCGTTGCTGGAAAACGTGGCATTCCTGAATCCCGAGGACAGCAGGCGCCTCAAGACAGCCTACCGCCGCCTGGCTCGACTGCTCCATCCGGATGCCGCACTGGAAAATGCTGAATTATTCAAAAAATACTGGCTCACGGTGCAACAAGCTTATGGCAATGGCGATCTTGCGCTCCTCGACGCAGTTCTAACCCTGGTGGAAGGCGCTGTTTCTGGAGCTAAAACGGATGCCGATCTTTCCGGCGAAAATCGGCAAGCTGAAATGGCTCGCCTGCGCCAACTGGTGACCACCCATATCGAGCGCTTGGCGCGCCTGCGGCAAGAACCGCCGTTCTGCATCGCCGACTTGCTGGATGACGAGGACTGGGTCAGCTGGACGCAGGAAAAACGCTACTGTCTGATGTAGCATCCATCCGGCATGGCGCAGAAGCCTATGGCGGATCAGAATTGGAAATTCGGCTGAGAATTTTACTTCGAGATTACTGATAAAAACTTGTGTTCTGACTTGAATGCCGCTTATCAACGCCCCAAGCCCACACCATTTTGCTATGCTGCACAGCAATCACCCCCCTACTCCCCCAACATAAAACATGCCCACTCCCGAAACCTTCATCACCCGCTGGAACGGCATCGCAGGCAGCGAGCGTTCCAACTACCAGCTCTTCATCATCGAGCTGTGCGAACTGCTGGAGCTGCCGCGCCCCGAACCCGCCGGGCAGACGCATAGCGACAACAGCTACGTCTTCGAGCGCCATCTCAAGGAACACGCTTTGGCTCCCCTCTCCCCTCGCGGGAGAGGGGCTGGGGGAGAGGGGGATACCGGCGGAGAGGGGGAAGCTTCTCCTCGCGTACAAGCCTCCAACCGCTTCATCGACTGCTACCGGCGCGGCAGCTTCGTGCTCGAAGCCAAAGGCGTGCAGCAGAACCGCGAAACTCAGGGTGCTAAAATCGCCCTGCGCGGCGCCCATGGCCAAGCGCAAAACTACGCCCGCAGCTTGCCATCTGACGAAACCCGCCCACCCTTTCTGATCATCATCGATGTCGGCGATGTCATCGAGCTATACAGCGAATTCAGCCGCAGTGGCGGCGCATACCTGCCCTATCCCGACCCTGGCAGCCACCGCATCCGCATACCCGACCTGAACCGGCCTGAAATCCGCGAACGCCTGCGCCAGGTCTGGCTAGACCCCATGGCGCTCGACCCCACCCGCATCTCCGCAAAAGTCACCCGTAAAATCTCCGCCGACCTCGCTTTGCTCGCCAAATCGCTCGAACAGGCCGGGCACGACACCCACGAAGTCGCCGGATTCCTCACCCGCTGCCTGTTCACCCTGTTCGCCGAAGATGTCGCCCTGCTACCCAGACAAGACGGCAAAGGCGGCTTCACCGCCCTGCTCGAAAGTCTGGCCGACGCGCCGGAACAATTTGAAGCCATGGTCAGCGAACTGTGGCAAAAAATGGACAGCGGCGGTTTCTCCATCGCCCTGCGCGCCAAACTGCCGCGCTTCAACGGCAAGTTCTTCAAAAATCCAACCGCGCTAGCGTTAAACCGCGAACAAATCACCCTTTTGTTACGCGCCGCCCATGCCGACTGGACGCTGGTCGAACCCGCCATTTTTGGCACCCTGCTCGAACGCGCCCTCGACCCCAGCGAACGCCACAGCCTCGGCGCGCACTACACCCCCCGCGCCTACGTCGAACGCCTGGTGCTCCCCACCGTGATGGAACCGCTACGCGCAGAATGGGCCAACATCCAGGCCGCCGCCCTGCTGCTCGACCGCGAAGGCCGCGCAAAAGAAGCGCAACAGGAAATCCGCGCCTTCCACTACCGGCTATGCAACATTCGCGTACTCGACCCCGCCTGCGGCTCGGCCAACTTCCTCTACGTCACTATGGAACACATGAAGCGGCTCGAAGGCGAAGTGCTGGATTTGCTGCAAGACCTCGGCGCCTCCGGCAGTCTCGACGCCGAAGGACTGACCGTCGATCCGCACCAGTTTCTTGGAATCGAACTCAACCCCCGCGCCGCCGCCATCGCCGAACTGGTGCTATGGATCGGCCACCTGCAATGGCACTTCCGCACAAAAGGCGCCAGCCTCCCGCCCGAACCGGTGCTGCGCGATTTTCACAACATCGAATGCCGTGACGCCGTTCTAAACAATCGCCCCTCACCATTGCCCCCAGATAAAACCCATCGCCCTTCACCATTGCCCCCTCTCCCGCTTGCGGGGGAGGGTTGGGGAGGGGGTAAAGCAGGCAAGGGTAAACCAGCAGATTGGCCCGAAGCCGACTACATCATCGGCAACCCGCCCTTCATCGGCGCATCCGCCATGCGTGCCGCGCTGGGCGACGCCTACGTGGACGCCTTGCGCGCCGCCTACCCGGAGGTGCCGGAATCCGCCGACCTGGTCATGTTCTGGTGGCACAAGGCCGCCGCGCTGGTCACAGCAGGCAAGGCGCAACGCTTTGGCTTCATCACCACCAACAGCCTGCGCCAGACCTTCAACCGCCGCGTGCTGGAAGCGTATTTATCTCCCTCTCCGACCTTAAACCCCTCTCCCCCAGCCCCTCCCCCGCGAGGGGGGAGGGGAGAAAAACCCCTCTCCCTTGACGGGAGAGGGGTTGGGGAGAGGGTGAAGATGCTACACCTGGCCTTCGCCATCCCCGACCATCCCTGGGTGGAAAACAGCGGCGGCGCGGCGGTTCGGATTGCGATGACGGTTGGCGTGCCCTCCCCCTCCCCCTCCCCCACCCCCACCCCCTCCCCCGGAGGGAGAGGGGAGCAGGGATGCCTGCTCACCGTGACCGACGAGCGAAGCGGCAGCGGCGAGGGGTTGGAAGTGACGCTGGCACAGCGTGTTGGCGTGATTCATGCCGACTTGAGCATTGGGGCGAATGTGGCGGGGGCGTTGGGGTTGCGGGCCAATGAAGGGCTTGCGAATCGTGGTTTTCAGTTGTTTGGTTCGGGTTTTATCGTCACGCCGGAACAAGCTGCGCAACTCGAAACCGATGCGCCAATCAAGCCCTACCGCAATGGTCGCGACCTCACCGACCGACCGCGCGGCGTCAAATTGATCGATCTCTACGGCCATGATGCAGACGAAGTGCGTCGCCGCTGGCCAGCCACCTATCAATGGGTGCTGGAACGGGTAAAACCCGAACGTGACCTCAACAACCGGGCAAGTTACCGCGACAACTGGTGGATTTTCGGAGAGCCGCGCAAAGTCATGCGTGCCACGCTCACCGGCCTGCCACGCTACATCGCCACCGTCGAAACCGCCAAGCACCGAGTTTTCCAGTTTCTGGATGCTGAAATTGCGCCGGACAACAAACTGATTTGCATCGCGCTCGATGATGCTTATTGGCTGGGCGTGCTGTCGAGCCAGGTGCATGTCATCTGGGCGCTGGCGCAAGGTGGCACGCTGGAAGACAGGCCGCGCTACAACAAATCCCGCTGCTTCGAGACTTTCCCTTTCCCCGACTTACCCCCTCCCCAACCCTCCCCCGGAGGGAGAGGGGGCAATGGACAAGAGCGATTTGTTTTATCTGCTCGCATTCGCTCTCTCGCCGAACAGCTCGACGCCCACCGCAAGCGCGTGCTGGCCGAGCATCCAGAGTTAACGCTGACCGGGCTATATAACGTGCTGGAAAAACTGAGAACTGGCGCAGACCGAAACGCGAAGGAGCAGGCGATTTACGAAAAAGGCCTGGTCGCCGTGCTCAAATCCTTCCACGACGACCTTGATGCGGCGGTGCTGCAAGCTTATGGCTGGAGCGACCTGGATATTGTAGGGTGCAATAAGCGTGGCGCATTGCACCAGATGCCTCCGGCGCAATGCCCGTTGGTTATTGCGCCCTACCAGGCCGGAGGAGAAGGGGGCGTGGCCGAAACTATCCTCGAAAGACTCGTCGCCCTCAACACCGAACGCGCCGCCGAGGAAGCCCAAGGCCAAATCCGCTGGCTGCGCCCCGCCTACCAGCATCCCCAGGCAGCCCCGCAACAGCAGCAACTTAATGGTACAAACGCTGAAACCCCAATGGATAGCCCCCTCTCCCTCCGGGGGAGGGTTGGGGAGGGGGTAAATACCGGCGAGGGGGAGAATGCGCAAAGCAAATCCCCCTGGCCCGCCGAACTCCCCGCCCAAATGGCCGCCATCGCCCAGATTTTGTCCAGCGCAGGCAAGCCGCTTTCCGAGTCCGAGCTGGCCGAGCATTTCAGCGGCAAGGGCGCATGGAAAAAACGCTTGCCGCAACTGCTGGAAACCCTGGTGGCGCTGGGGCGGGCTGTGCGGGATGAGCAAGGCAGGGTTCGAGTGGTGGCGGGTTAACCGTGCCTTTTGTTTTTGCCGATGCCCCTCTACCGTTTTAAGGTGTTGCGCACTTCGCTCGCCTGCGCATCTCTTTCGGCTGCCCTAGCCTGTCGTTCGCTGGCTATGGCATTCCGTTCATCCAGAGATCGCTTGTGCGCGGCTTCCCGCTCTTCTTTCTCGGATTTTTCCATTTTTTTCCTTGTGCTCATGGCATCATCAAAATCCGCACTGGCTTTTTTATTGATGCCCTTCATGCGCGCGCGTTCTTCATCGGAGCTGAGTTCGGGCGCCTTGATCGTTCCAACAGATTTAAGGCTGGCCTGTTCGCAGGGCGTCTCCTGGTAAACCGTGCGTCCATTTCCGTCCTGGCACTTGAAAGCGCCTGCCTGGGCAGAAAATACAGCGCAACACATTGATAAAATTACAATCTTTTTCATCTTACCCCCGTTTTAAGTTCAAGTTCCGGAAAGCGTTACAAAGCTCAGCATGCAATGACAGTTGCACCCAGATGTCCATTAGCACTTGTAGGGGCGGTTCTTGTGCCCATGGGTATTAACCGCCTTTGGCGAATAAATTCGCCCCTACATCCCGTTGTTTTGACGAGATCCTGTCTAATGAACAATCTCAGTTTAACTGCGCAGTAGCTCACCAGATGCACCACCGATCTAAAAATTGAAATCAGGGCGGGTGAAGCTACCCCTTTACCTACGAGATGCCATGATGGGTATCAAACTCACCTGCACCGTGTCATTCTCGCCAGACAGCCAGATTTCGCCATCCTGAATGGTGCATTGCAAAGACATGTTGCGCTCGGCCAGTTTCGCCATAGCCTGAGTGGTGGCAAGGGGCAGGTTCATGATGGTCAGGTTATCCAGGCGTTCGAGCTTGCTGCTGTTTTGCCCCCACCAGATATCCGCGCCACGGCCGCCATAGCTGTAGACAAACACCTGCTTCGAGCGCCCGCAAGCCTTGCGGATAAGTTTTTCATCCGGCAGGCCGACGTCGATCCAGCACTCGATGGCACCGGTCAAATCCTTTTGCCACAAGTCTGGCTCGTCATCGGTACTGACCCCCCGCCCAAACGCCAATGCCTCGTGCGCATGCAGCGCGAACGCCAGCAGACGCACCATCATGCGTTCGTCGGTTTCGGATGGGTGGCGCGCAATGGTCAGCGTATGGTCGCCGTAATAATGACGATCCATGTCTGAAATATTGAGTTCTACCTTGAAGATGGTTGCTTTGAGTGCCATAGGTGTTCATTTTACTTCATTCTGCGCACAGTCACCGTCAAGCCACACCAAAACCTTCGTAACAGCCGCATCCAGACTGCCTGTAGCCTCGACGCTCAAAGGCTCGCCCAACTCAAACGAGACGCCCCTCACTGCCAGCATCCAGCTCTCGGGTTCCTCACCATACAATTCGGCACAGGCTTGCAGCACTGCCGCAGGACTCATGGCGTGGGAGGTATAGCTGGCGTCAGCCGCAGGCTGGATGCGGGTCAGCTCATAAGGGTCTTGGCAGACATAACTGGCATCGACAAACAACACCCGCTCGCGCCCGCGCAGATCCAGCGCATGCTCGACCTGGAGCTGGAAATCCGTCAATAGATCCACGTCCGGCAAGTCCAGCCTGGCCAGTTGCTCGATCAGGAGCGGGCCAATGGCATCGTCACCCCGGCTCGGGTTGCCGTAGCCAAAAATCAGGATGGGGCGCACCAGTCCGGCTCTTCAGAGTTTTTCACCAGACGACCGACCTGCGTTCCGGCGGCATCCAGCAACTCCACTTCCAGCGGCATTTTTCCCAACGCATGAGTGGCGCAGGAGAGGCAGGGGTCGAAGGCGCGGATGGCGACTTCGATATGGTTGAGCAGGCCTTCGGTCAGTTCCTGTCCATCCAGATATTGCAGCGCCACCTGGCGAATGGCTTCGTTCATGGCATGGTTGTTGTGGGTAGTGGAAACGATCAGGTTGGCGCGCACGATCTGTTCGTCTTCATTGATGCGGTAGTGGTGAATCAAGGTGCCGCGTGGCGCTTCGATCACCCCGACGCCGCGCAACTGACGCTCGCCGGTATTGACCAGATCGTCCCCGGACAGGTCGTCGTCCAGCAACAGCTCGCGGATGACTTCGGCGCAGTGCAACATTTCTATCATGCGCGTCCAGTGGTAGGCCAGCGTGGCATGAGTGGCATCGCCGGCTTGCTTGAAAACCTGGCGTTCCTGCTCTGCCAGGGGACTGGGAATGAAATCGCAATTGTTCACCCGTGCCAGCGGTCCCACCCGATACCAGCCCTCCTCCGGCCCACGCGAGCGGATGAAGGGGAATTTCATGTACGACCAGGGTTTGACTTCTTCGTGGATGACGTCCCAGTAACGGTCGGTATCGAGATGGTCGAAAATATCCTGTCCGTGCTCATCGCGGGCGCGCAAGCCGCCGTGGTACAAGTCCAGCGCGCCATCCGGGCGCACCAGGCTCATGAAGCTGGAGCGATAGAAGCCGAAGCCGGTATAAAACTCTGGCCGGTCACTGAAGAGTTTTTTCACCATTTGCACCGCCGCCAGGCTCCAGGCAATGATCTGGTCGATCTCGGCCAGCAAACCATCCCGCTCGGCGCGGTTCAGATTCTTGTTGACCCCGCCGGGGATGGAGCCCGTGCCATGGACGCGCTTGCCAGCCGTCAGACGAATGATTTCCTGCCCATACTTGCGCAGGGCGATGCCCTGGCGGGCGATGTCCGGAAAAGCAGTTGCCACACCCACGATATTGCGCTGCCCCACCTCGGCATCAAAACCGAACAACAAATCCGGCGAGGCCAGATAAAAGAAATGCAGGGCGTGAGATTGCAAAATCTGCCCCATGTGCATGAGGCGGCGCAGCTTTTCTGCACTGGGGGTGATCGTTGCGCCGACAATCTGGTCCATCGCCTTGGTCGCCGCCAGATGGTGGCTGACCGGGCAAATCCCGCACAGGCGCTGCACCAGCACCGGCACCTCGGTATATGGCCGCCCCTGGATGAATTTCTCGAAACCGCGAAATTCGACAATATGAAAGCGCGCTTGGTGCACGCGGTTATTCTCGTCCATCAGCAGGGTGACTTTTCCGTGCCCTTCCACGCGGGTCACGGGCTCGATCACCACGCGTCTGAGGTTTTCCGGGTGGGCGGCAGTTTCCAGTTCAAATGTCATAGCTGATTCGCCGCTATGCCGCAACGGGCATGGGGACAATATCCTGTTCAATTTTGATGCCATTTTCAGCCTGAGTGATTTTCAGGTCAAAGTCAGCTTGTAAGCCCAGCCAGAATTCCGCGCTGGTGCCAAAATAGCGTGACAGGCGTAGAGCGGTATCGGCACTGATCGCGCGTCGCTCTCGCGCAATGTCATTAACGCGTGGCGCAGGTACGCGCAGGGCGAGCGCCAACGCGTTGGCAGACAGTCCCAGAGGGATCATGAATTCCTCGCGCAAAATTTCTCCCGGATGAATCGGGCGCATGCCATTGGTCACAGTCACAATCATTTCCTTTTAACGTGAAACAACGCGAAGCGTTGCCTTCGTCCCCCTCTCCCACCGGGGGAGGGCAGGGGTGGGGGAAACGGGCATGGCGAATCGATGTTTTTTATGCCCATGGGTACATTATTTGGGGCGGCAATTCGCCATGCCCGTTAGTGGTAGTCCACGATCTCAACTTCAAAAGCATTCCCATCTTCAAAACGAAAGCATATGCGCCATTGGTCATTGATGCGGATACTCCATTGCGCCTTGCGAGTACCTTTCAGCTTTTCCAGCCTATTTTGAGGCGGGATACGCAAATCATCCAAACGCGTTGCCCGGTGCAACATTTGCAATTTTCGTTCAGCAACAGAACGGATATTTATAAAGCGTGGAGCAGCCTGCCCGGAAAACAGCGCCTGCGTAATGCTGCACTTGAATGACTGAATCATGGCTGCATGATATAACGCGACGCGTTAAACAACAAGAAACGCCCCAGTAATTTCCAGAATCGCTGGACACATAAGGGGTGCGGAAACAGCCAACATCCCTAATCAAAATGTAATTGCTTCCCGGTCACGCCTGGTTCCCTGCCCGCCAGCAATTCGGTCAAGAAGTGCCAGATCGCATCGGCAGAGGGCGGACAGCCGGGCAGGAAATAATCCACTTTGACCACTTCATAGATGGGGTGAACCTTGTCGAACGGCAGGGGCAGCTCGGGGTCATTTGGAATTTGTCCACCCTCCAGCCCGCCTTCGTACAGATACACCTCCTGAAAGCAGTCCCACAGGTCAATATTGTTGCGCATGGCGGGCAGGCCGCCGGTAATCGCGCAGGCGCCCATGGCGACCAACACCTTGCAGTGCTTGCGAAATTCCTTCAGGACGTGGACATTCTCGGCATTGCACACCCCGCCTTCGACAATACCGACATCACACGGCCCGCAGTGTTTGATATCGGTTAACGGGCTACGGTTGAATTCGACCAGCTCAAGCAGATCGAGCAGTTTTTCATCAATATCCAGCAAGGACATGTGGCAGCCGAAGCAGCCCGCCAGCGAACAGGTGGCAATACGGATTTTAGGCCTAATATGAGACTCGCAAAGCGAGCCTGCGTCCCTCAAATCAGAACAAGCGCCCTTGACCATTGCCCCCTCTCCCGCTTGCGGGGGAGGGTTGGGGAGGGGGCTACCCCCCGGGAGAGAGTTAGGAGAGAGGGAAACTGCCATGTTGACCTCCACCTTCGCCCGGTTCACTAATGCCCAGTTCACTAATGTCATGCCGATCAAAAATCCGCTCACCAATCGGCACGCTGAATCCCACCCGCTTGATCAGAATCGCGCCGGTCGGGCACACCCTGGCGGCCTTGTCGGTAACAGCAAAGCTGCTATCGGCCAGCCTGCCGCTGGGTGAATTCACCACCAGGCGGGAACTGGCTCCACGCCCGGAAAGGCCAAACACCTCCTTGCCATCCACATCCCGACTGGCTCGCACACACAGCTCGCACAAAATGCAGCGGTTGCGATCCAGGAACACATCGGGATGAGAGGCATCAAGCTCGCGCGGCGGGTAAAAATGATTGTAATGCGGGGTCAACATATTGAGATGGTAGGCCACCGCCTGGAGCTGGCAATTCCCGCTTTTTTCGCAAGTCGGACACAAGTGATTGCCCTCGACAAACAGCATCTGCACCAGCGCAAGGCGATCGGCATTCAGTTCCGCACTATTGTTCTCCACCTCCATACCCTCGCCCACCGGCAAGGTACAGGCCGACACATGACGCCCGTTCACCTTCACCGTACACAGCTTGCAACTACCGTGCGGCTTGAATTCGGGGTGATGGCACAGATGCGGGATATAAACCCCGGCAGCCAGCGCCGCATCCATGATGGTCTGCCCGGTGGTGAAGGGGATTTCGCATCCGTCTATTTTCAGAGTCTTCATTTCAAAACGCCTTGTTAACCACAGGCCATCCTTTCTTATTCACCCTGATGGTTTCGTGGAGTTTAGCGAAGAGCCACATCGCGGCACACCCGCTGGGGTTGCGTGCCAGGAGCGGAGCTTTCGAGGCGCTCGGCGAGCCACACCTTGATGATGGATTGCCGGGTAACTCCGAGCCTCCCCGCTTCTCGATCTAACGATTCAATCATCCATGTAGGGAAATCGACGTTAACGCGTTTTTGCTCCAGCAAAACTCGCTTTGCCTTGGATAAATCCAGAGAGGCGGTAACATCTGCGCCTTCATCAAACTGCTTATCGAATGTTTCAGCTTTCATAGAGTGCTACCTCCTCAGTTCGCGACCGACGAACGGAAATCAGTCGGATATTTACGCCTCTGTGGGTGAAGATGGCTGACCAGTGTTTTCCGTTGATAAGCCCTATCACCAGATATCGGGGCTCCTCTTCCGTTTTTGCCGGGATTTCCAATAGCATCGGGTCATTCCATAGAAGCTGTGCATCAACGAAGTTGATGCCGTGCTTGGAAAAATTTGCCTGGCTCTTGGATTCGTCAAACTCAAAGGTAAGCATGGTATATAAACTATACCTTTATTGGGTTGATATCAAGAGCTGTAACACGGTTCTTGCCGTGCAAGAGATGCACCTCGCATCCATGTCACCATACGTGTAAAGCCATTCCATGTTAGATACTGTCAGGTGCCGTTTTTTGCACCGTAACCCAACATTTTTCCTCCATTTTGGCGAGAGGCCTGAGTCGTTACGAAGACCCATTACAAATGCGCCCATTCATCATCTCGCCCGGTAATCTGGCGTGCGGTTGCCAATGCGCCGTCCAGGTCGAAGGCGGGCTCAAAAGCCAGATTTTTGAGTTTGCGCTCAAACGTGCCGGGGAATTTTTTCAGCGTATCCAGGATGGGGTTGGCCGCGCTGTGTCCCAGACCGCAATGACTGGTATTGACCAGAATCTCGCCCAGCCGTTTGAGTTCTTCCAGATCAGCCGGGGTGCCGTGACCGCTGGCGATCTTGTCCATGATGCGCTTTTGTAATTGCGTGCCGACCCGGCACGGGGTGCAGAAACCGCAGCTTTCATGCGCAAAAAAATTCGTGAAATTATGTGCTGCCAGAAACATTTCGCGCTGGCGGTGGAAAACCATGAATGCGCCGGCGGTCGGAATATCCTCGAACGCAATCCGGCGACCGAATTCCTGCCAGGAAACCAGCGTTCCGGAAGGGCCGCTTACCTGCACGGCATGCGCATCACTTGCGCCACAATCGCGTAGCACTTCTTCTACCGTTACCCCGAACGGGTATTCGTAAATACCGGGCCGCTCGCAGTCGCCGGAGATGCTAAGCAGCTTGCTGCCGGTCGATTGCGCCGTGCCCATGGCGGCAAACCATGCGCCGCCCTTCTCGGCAATTTTTGCGGCGCAGGCGAACGTCTCGACGTTATCCACGACCGTCGGCCTGCCCATGTAGCCTTGCGTCACCGGAAAAGGGGGTCGGTTGCGCGGCCGTCCGCGCTGGCCTTCGAGCGACTCGATCAGCGCCGATTCCTCGCCACAGATATAGGCGCCCGCCCCCAGATGGATTTCAATATCGAAATCGAATCCTGCCTCACCCAAAATCGAGCGCCCCAGCAACCCGCTCTCGCGCCGACGCGCCAGTACGGCTTCCAGTGGCGCTTTCAGATAGCGGTATTCACCGCGCAGGTAGAGAAAACCCAGGCTCGCCCCGACCACCCGCGCACCCACCGTCATGCCCTCGAACACCAGATCGGCGTAGCTATTGAGCAGCACGCGATCCTTGAACGTCCCCGGTTCGCCCTCGTCGGCGTTACACACCATGACCCGCTGCGGCAGGCCGCCCACATCGCAGATCATGCTGCCCTCGCGCTCGTCGATGGCAGCGTGACAAAAACGCCACTTGGACGCGGTCTTGAACCCGGCTCCGCCCCGTCCTCGCAGATTGGCGCGTTCCACTTCATCCAGCGTCGCCATCGCGCCGCGCGCCAGCGTGGCGCGGATTGCCGCTCCGGGCTCAAACGCCTCGCCCAGCAAGACGCCAGCCTTCTGTATCTTGTCCTGCACCTCAAACAACATCGGCGGCCAATCGGCCAGCGGCTTGCGTACGCGGATCAGCTCGGCAATCAAGTCCAGCCGGTTGGGGTCGAGATTGGTCAGCGGCCAGCCATTCACCAGCGCTGCTGGCCCCTGGTCGCACATCCCGGTGCAGGACGTGCTGTCCACGCTTACCAGATTGTCTTCCGAAACCTTGCCCGGCTCGACCCACAGCTTGTTGCAGAAATACTGCATCAGCTCCAGCTTGCCCAGCATCTGATCGGTGATATTGTCGGAGAACAGGACGCGGTATTCCCCCTGCGGGGCCAAGGACAGAAAGGAATAAAACCCCGCCACGCCCTCGATCCGGCTGCGTGGCACATCCAGCCGTGCAGCAAGCCATTCGATGGCTTCAGGCGGAATGAAATGAAAATGATCCTGCACCTCGCGCAGAATTTGCAGCAGGGAGCCGGAGTCCTCGCCGCTCTGCTTGAGAAGCGAAGCAAGAAATGACTCCATATTCTGAATTTCCCGGGATTCCATTATTCGGTCTCGCCTAAGATTTGGAGTTTCAACTTTACTCCAGAAGTATGACCAAAAACAGATTGATGAGTAATGGGTGATGGGTGATGGGCGGAGGTTTTTATCACTCATTACCCATCACCCATTACTCATCACCGGAACAACAAGCATTTCTTGGCAAAACAGGCGATTTGCTGGATGATCGCAAAATCTGACAATTTGACATGGCGGGGGAATCCTGGTGAACAAATCGATCTTCTCGGCATTCCTCCTGTTTCTGGCCTTCTTTTCGCAGTCCGCCTGGGCGGAAACCTATTCCTTCGGCGTGCTCAACCATCGTAGCGCCCTGCTTACCGCTGAATACTGGAACCCAATCCTGGAGTACGTCAGCAGAAAGAGTGGCGTCACGCTGGAGCTCAAAATGGGCAAAACCTCACAGGAAACCTCTGATGCCGAAATGCGGGGCGAATACGATTTCGTTTTCAACAACCATATTTTTGCGCCCAGCCATGATGCAGCAGGCTACCGGGTATTTGCCCGAGTAGCTGGCAAACCCTTGCTAAGCCAGATCGTTGTGGCGGAAAATTCGCCCATACGGTCGCTGAATGACTTGCAAGGCAAGGAAATCGGCTTCCCCAATAAAAATGGATTCACAGGCTACGCAGCGCCAATGTCCATGCTGATTCAGGCGGGGATAGAGGTAAAACCGGTCTTTGCAGGCAATCAGGAAGGGGTCATGGCACAACTGCGGTCTGGCGCCATTATGGCTGCGGGAGTCAATTCCAAGGTCATGCGCGGATATGGCGAGCGCGAGAACTTCAAGTACCGGGCGCTGTGGACATCCGGCGAGTATCTCGACTTTCCGGCTGCCGCACACCCGCGAATTCCAGCTCAGGTAGTGAAAGCCGTGCGGGACGCGATGGTTGGCATGGCAGACGACTCGGAAGGGATGAAAATTCTGGCTGCGAGTGCCGCCATCATCAAGCAGGAAGCACCCTATGGCTTCGTCCCGGCGCAGGATGGAGAGTATCAGAATCAGCGAGAGGTCTATCGCAGCATCTGGAAAAAAGAAGCGCGCTAGCAGCCTGCCAATATAGATCGCAAGGGTATGTAGGTCGGCCTGAAGGCCGACCTACAGGTGATTCAACATGACTACCAGGATCATTTGGAGAAAAATTTGCTGGCACGATTCTGGTCACGTCTGACCCTCGTCATGCGCATGATGTTCAGTGCGGGATTCGCCTTGATTGTGGCCGGCGTCCTGCTGCTCTACGTCTCCACCAGCAAGGATGCTGAATTTTCCCGAATCGAGATTTCGGCAGAACTCAGCAATGAGATGGAATCCCTGTTGCCAGCCATTTCAGAGTGGGCGGTCATCGGCGACTACGCCAATATCGAACAAACGCTCAAACAGCGGGCCAAACACAATGAAATCGATCATGTCACCTGGGTGGACCGAAAAGGCCGGGTCATAGAGGCAATTGACAAGCCAAAATTACCTCACGCGCCGGGATGGTTCATCCACTGGGTCAACATCCCCGAGCAGCAGGCGACGCGCACCCTGAGCATAGGAGGCAGAAACTACGGCGCCGTCACGCTCGTCACCTCGGCATCAGTCAAAATCGAGCGTCTGTGGGCTTCCTTCCTTAGCCATTTGAATATTCTGGTGCTGGCGGTGGCGCTGGACTTCATCGGTATCCTGCTGATCCTGAAAAGCAGTCTGCGCCCCCTCTCCGCACTCGGCAAAGGCGCGGGGGCACTGGCCAATGGGCAGTTATCGACCCGCATCCCACTTCGTGGCAGCCCGGAAGTAACCCGTATTATCACAGCCTTCAACCGTATGGCAGAAGCCGTTGAAACGGCGCAAGCCGATCTACGCCAGGAAGCCGAGCGACTTTCAGTCACGTTGTCCTCCATTGGCGACGGGGTGATCACCGCTGACAACGAAAGCCGGGTGAGCTTCATGAACCCGGTGGCAGAAGGCCTGACCGGCTGGAAAGCAGAAGAAGCGCGCGGCCAGCCCCTGCTGGAAGTTTTTCGCATCATCAACGAGTACACGCGTCTGGAAGTGGAATGCCCGACAGCCCAAGCACTACGCGAAGGCGTAATCGTGGGTCTGGCCAACCATACCTTGCTGATCGCCCGTGATGGCACGGAGATCCTCATCGCCGATTCCGCCGCACCGATTCGTCATGCCGATGGCAGGGTTGGCGGCGTAGTCCTGGTTTTTCGCGACCAGACCGAGGAACATGAAACGCTGGAGCGACTGGCCCTGGCGGCTGGCGTATTCGAGAACGCCATCGAATCCATCGTGGTCACCGATGCCGAACGGATCATCATCGAAGTAAATCCGGCATTCAGCCAGATTACCGGTTACAGCCGCGACGAGGCGCTGGGCCAAACGCCACGCTTACTGGCTTCTGGCATGCACGAGCCCGCTTTCTACGAGTCCATGTGGAAGGATATTCAGACCAAGGGGCACTGGCACGGGGAAATATGGAACCGGCGTAAAAATGGCGGCATTTATCCCGATCGCCTTTCCATCGTCGCGGTTCGAGATGCTGCCGGGAAGATAAGCCGCTATATCGGTATTTTCACCGACGTTTCAGAGCTCAAGGCTCAGGAAGCCCGCCTGGAACATATGGCTCACTATGATCCGCTAACCGGCCTGCCAAACCGGGCGCTGCTCACCGACCGTATGAAAGTGGCCCTGGCCCAGGCCGAGCGTTCCGGAGAAAAACTGGCCATCTGCTATCTCGATCTGGATGGATTCAAACCGATTAACGACACCCACGGTCATGCCATGGGCGACCGTTTGCTCGCAGAAGTCGCGACGCGCCTGAATGCCGCAGTGCGCGGCGGCGACACCGTGGCTCGCCTGGGTGGCGACGAATTCGTGCTTCTGCTGGCAGGCTTGGCCGATGTCGAAGAATGCGAAGGCACGCTGACCCGCGTGCTGCATGCCGTTTCACAACCGGTGCCTGTCGACGGCGAAAAACTGTCGGTCACCGCCAGCATTGGCGCCACTATTTTTCCAGGCGATGGGTCAGATTCCGACACCCTGATGCGCCATGCCGACCAGGCCATGTATGCGGCCAAGGAAGCCGGGCGCAATCGTTACCACCTGTTTGATCCGCAGCACGACCATACGGTTCGTCGGCGTCGTGAATTGCTCAACCGGATCGAAACCGCACTGCTTAAAGAGGAATTCTGCCTTTACTATCAGCCCAAGGTGGACATGTGCGCAGGTATCGTGGTTGGCACCGAAGCCCTGATCCGCTGGCGCCATCCGGAGCGTGGCATGCTGCTGCCTGGCGAATTTCTGCCGATGCTGGAGGATGCTGAACTGGAAATCCGGATCGGCGAGTGGGTGATTACCGAAGCCCTGCGCCAGATGGCGGCTTGGCGTGCAGCGGGGCTGGATATGCGGGTGAGCGTCAATATTGCCGCACACCACCTGGCCTGCTTCAATTTTGCCGAGCGCATGAAGATAATGCTCGACCGCTACCCCGACGTGGCGAAAAACCGGCTCGAACTGGAGGTACTGGAAAGTGCGGCAATCGAGGATGTAGCCCATGTCTCCGGCCTGATCAAGGCCTGTCAGCGGATAGGCGTATCGTTCGCCCTGGATGATTTCGGCACGGGCTACTCCTCGCTCACCTATCTGAAACGCCTGCCTGCAGAAACGCTCAAGATCGATCAGTCCTTCGTATGCGACATGCTCACCGATGTGGAAGACATGGCGATCATCGAAGGCGTCATCGGCCTGGCCGAGGCATTCCACCGCTCCGTGATTGCCGAAGGCGTGGAAACAGCCGCGCACGGCCGGATGCTCCTGCATCTGGGGTGTTTTCTGGGCCAGGGCCACGGCATCGCGCGCCCCATGCCCGCAGCAGAACTTCCGGCCTGGATCGCCGCCTGGCAGCCCGACCCATCGTGGAAAAGCACTTAATCCGGACAGCAAAATCCAGATACTTGCCAGCCCGGTTCAACAGGTTTATTGTGGTTTCAGTGCATAAACCTAAAACCGCATTTGAACCACGGGACACGCGGGGGATGCCATGAGATTTTGGATTTTGGTATGCCTCACCTGATGGGTGATGGCAAAAAGTCATGCAACGTATTGATTTTGCCCCGTGATCCCCGTGTGCCCCGTGGTTAATTGAGTTTTCCAGGATCAATCAGGAGTCATCATGTCAGCCACCACAGTCACCGTTGACGGCAACGAAGCCGCCGCCTACATCGCTCACCTCACCAACGAAGTTATCGCCATTTATCCGATCACGCCATCTTCGCCGATGGGGGAATATTCGGATGCCTGGAGCGCCATGGGTCAGAAAAACCTGTGGGGCACTGTGCCGGAAGTGATCGAACTGCAAAGCGAGGCAGGCGCGGCGGGAACCATTCATGGCGCGCTCCAGACCGGGGCGCTGGCGACGACTTTCACCGCTTCGCAGGGTTTGCTCCTGATGATTCCCAACATGTACAAGATTGCCGGGGAACTGACGCCTTTCGTGATGCATGTGGCGGCGCGCTCGCTGGCCGCGCAGGGCTTGTCCATTTTTGGCGACCATAGCGACGTGATGGCCGCGCGCGGGACGGGGTTTGCCTTTCTGAGTTCCAACTCGGTGCAGGAAGCACAGGATCTGGCCTTGATCGCCCAGGCCGCCACGCTCGAAGCCCGTATTCCGATTCTGCATTTTTTCGATGGCTTCCGCACTTCGCATGAAGTGGCGAAAATCGAGCAAGTGCCGATCGAAACCGTACGCGAAATGATTTCCGACGAACTGGTTCGCGCTCATCGCGCCCGTGCGCTCTCGCCCGAGCACCCGGTGGTGCGCGGTACCTCGCAGAACCCCGACGTGTATTTCCAGGCACGCGAAACGGTCAATGCCTACTACGACCTGATGCCCGGCATCGTGCAATATGAAATGGACAAGTTCGCCCAGCTCACCGGACGTCAGTACAAGCTGTTTGAATATGTAGGCGCGGCGGACGCGGAGCGGATCATCATTCTCATGGGCTCTGGCGCCGAGGCGGTGGAAGAAACCGTGCAACACCTGGTCGCACGCGGCGAGAAAGTGGGCATGGTCAAGGTGCGCTTGTATCGGCCTCTCGACCCTTCGAGGCTGATCGAAGTGCTGCCCGCCAGCACCCGGAAAATTGCCGTGCTCGACCGCTGCAAGGAGCCTGGCGCAGATGGCGAACCGCTTTACAAGGACGTGGTGACTGCGCTGGTAGAACATGGGGTTTTCGATAATTTCGCCAGCACTACCCCCCTCGCCAATATTAACCCTCTCCCCAACCCTCCCCCGCAGGCGGGAGAGGGAGCAATGGTCCCCTCCCCCGCATACCCTGAAGGGCACAAGAGCGGGGGAGGGCTAGGGAGAGGGTTAGCGGTAGTTGGCGGTCGTTACGGCCTCTCCTCCAAGGAATTCACACCGGGCATGATCGCGGGCATTTTCGACGAGCTCAGCAAGGACAGACCGAAGAATCATTTCACCATCGGCATCATCGATGATCTCACCCACACCAGCCTGGACTGGAACCCGGCCTACCGCGTCGATGCGGGGACAGGCGTGTTGCGCGGGCTGTTTTATGGATTGGGCTCGGACGGCACGGTTTCTGCCAACAAGAACACCATCAAGATCATGGGTGAGGAAACCGAACTCTATGGACAAGGCTATTTCGTCTATGACTCGAAAAAAGCCGGAGCAATGACCACCTCGCACCTGCGCTTTTCGCCCAAGCCCATCCACTCCAGCTACCTGATCGGCACGGATGAGGCCAATTTCATCGCCTGCCACCAGCCAATTTTCATCGAGCGCATCGAGATGCTCGAAAACGCGGCTGACAATGCGGTGTTCCTGCTGAATTCACCGGCTGCGCCTGATAAAGTCTGGGCGACATTGCCATGCAAGATGCAGCAACAGATCATAGACAAGAAACTGCGCTTTTATACGATTGATGCGTATGCCGTCGCCCGCGCCACTGGCATGGGGACGCGCATCAACACCATCATGCAGGCCTGCTTTTTTGCCATTTCCGGCGTGCTGCCGCAAGACGTGGCAATCGAGAAAATCAAATACGCCGCTGAAAAAACCTATGGCAAAAAAGGCCAGGCCATCGTCGAAGCCAACTGGAAAGCCATCGACGAAACCCTCGCCAACCTGTATCAGGTGGACGTGCCCGAGCAGTCTTCCAGTTGCTTCGAAATGGAGAACCACATCCCGGCCAATGCACCGGCCTTTGTCCGCCGCGTAAGCGGGGAAATCATGCTCGGGCGTGGCGATTTGATCCCGGTGTCCTTGCTGCCCAACGACGGCACCTGGCCGACCGGCACCGCGCATTACGACAAGCGCAATCTGGCGCAGGAAATCCCGGTATGGGACGCAGCGCTCTGTATCTACTGCGGCAAATGCCCCTTCGTCTGCCCGCACACCGCGATCCGCTCCAAGGTATTTGATGCCGAACTGGCCAAGGACGCTCCGCCCAGCTTCAAGCACATCCAGATCAAGGGCAAGGAGTTCGAGGAAGGCATGCATGTCAGTTATCAGGTTGCGCCGGAAGACTGTACCGGCTGCGGCCTGTGCGTGGACATTTGCCCGGCGGTGAGCAAGGAAGACGGCCACAAGGCGCTGGAAATGCGGCCACAAGCGCCATTGCGTGTAACAGAGCGGGAAAACTTCGCCTTCTTCCTCAAACTGCCGGAATTTGACCGCACCAAACTGCGCATTTCCACCATCAAGGGCGCCATGGTGATGCAACCGCTGTTCGAGTTCCCCACCGCCTGTGTGGGTTGCGGAGAAACGCCTTATATTCGCCTGGCTACCCAATTGTTCGGCGACCGCATGGTGGTCGCCAACGCGACGGGCTGCTCCTCGATCTACGGCGGCAACCTGCCCACCACGCCCTATAGCCAGAACACGCAAGGTCGCGGGCCGGCCTGGAACAATTCGCTGTTCGAGGACAACGCCGAATTTGGTTTGGGTTTCCGCGTCACCATCGACAAACATGCAGAACATGCTGGCGAACTGGCGACAAAGATGAAAGACCAGCTTGGTACAGAACTGGTGGACGCCATCCTCGCCGCCGACCAGTCCAGCGAAGCCGGTATCCAGCAACAGCGCGAGCGCGTGGCGCAGCTATTGGCAAAACTCAAGACGATCATTTCCCTCTCTCCTAACTCTCTCCCAGAGTACCCTGAAGGGCATAAAGGCGAGAGGGACACAGGCTCGCTACGCGAGTCCCTTATTAGTGATGCGCGCAATCTGGAAAGCCTGGCGGAAAACCTGGTCAAGAAAAGCGTCTGGATCATCGGCGGCGACGGCTGGGCTTACGACATCGGCTTCGGTGGCGTCGATCATGTGCTGGCCTCCGGGCGCAACGTCAATATTCTGGTGCTCGATACCGAGGTTTATTCCAACACCGGCGGTCAGGCCAGCAAAGCCACCCCGCGCGGCGCCACGGCCAAATTCGCCGCCAACGGAAAAGCCACCGGCAAGAAAGACCTGGCCCGTATCGCCATGAGCTACGGCAATGTCTATGTCGCCCATGTCGCCTACGGCGCAAAGGACATCCATACCCTCAAAACCTTCCTGGAAGCCGAATCCTTCGACGGCCCCTCGCTGATCATCGCCTACAGCCCATGCGGCGAGCACGGCTACGACATGAGCAACCAGCACCACCAGCAGGAACTGGCTGTTGATTCCGGCCATTGGCCGCTGTTCCGCCACGACCCAAGACGCATCGCAGAAGGCAAGAACCCGCTGGTCATGGACTCAAAAGCCCCCAGCATCCCCTTCATCGACCTGGTCAAAAGCGAGCCGCGTTTCCGTGGTTTGCTAAAACATGTCGAGAAGGAAGGCGATGCCTGCATGGCCGTCTTCCAGCAGGAAATTGAGGAGCGTTACCGGGCCTATCAGAGGCTGGCCGAAGAGGGGGGAGAGAAACCCCTGGCTTAATCCTAATGCTGTTCACTTAACCCTGAACCGTTCGCCCTGAGCCTGTCGAAGGGCTTTGGATAAACGATATGTGGTTCGACAAGCTCCCCACGAACGGCATAAGTGAACAGTATTGGGCTTAATCCACTAAATGGGTGCGCACATCACCACACCTTCATTCACCCAGCCAAGGTTGACCACATCCTGAATGGCGTCCAGGCTGGTAGTTATGCGATGATTACTGTCTATACCACGAGAAAATCCATTGTTATAGGCACGGTACACCGGCATGGTTCCAGTAAAACAAGCGCCATTGACAGGTACTGATGTAACAAAATCCAGTCCTTCGTAATTCCAGCGTTTCTGAGTATCTGGAATGCTGACCTGAATCTGCTTGAGACTGGCGCATTCAGCCGCATCCGCCGTGTAAAAATGCGAATTTGGCCCTGGTTGCTGGCTGCCATAGAAACGGCACACTGCATTGCTGCCACCTGATTTGAAGGTATTCCCTGTCCGAATCCAGCCCGGTCCTGCGCTACCGTTATCGATGGCCGCCGCCTCAGCTGAGTTTGCGGTAATAAAAAAGTGAATCAACTTGGTATTATAGAACTCGGCCACTTCCGATCCTGTATCTGAGGGGCTAAGATACTGAGCAATGGCGGGATAGACCCGATCAAATGGCGAGTAAACACCCGTTCTCGGCGCTTCCTGACAGGAACCATCACCGGAAGTCAGGCTGCCGCGCAATCGGTACTGGTTGCCACTCCCGCTAAACAGGCCTGATCCGCTGCTCCCATGCTCGACCACGCCAGATGTCCAGAATGCCTCGGTGAATCCGGTGTAGAGGACATCCGTTTCGGCAAGAATGAAGCTCAGCCCTATGTTAGTCACATTACCGGTTGAAACTTTCTTTACGTCCCCTTCGGGATGATGAATACCCGTTACCTGAGTTCCCACCGAAATCGCTGAACTGTCCCATCCACTGAACATGACGCCGCTGGGGGGAGCGTCATTCAGTCTCAGTAAACTGGCTTCAGTATCAGTCGAGTTGGCATACAACAGAGTGCCGCCATTGAACCGCTGTACAGCACCTGAAGAGACCACCGTGCTGTTACATGCAGCGGCTTCATAAAACCAGTAGGTAACCAGCGAGTCTGCCTCCGCCTGCGTACTAATACAGTGGGCAGCGGTATAAAAATAGGGCGTCAGATCCATCCTGGTGTTGTTAAGCAGCGTGCCAGAACAAACAAAAGTAGATCCATCAACCGTGAAATACATACGTGCAACCGAATTGGCATGGGTGCTCAGGCTGGCATTATTCAGGCAGGAAACATCGACTTCACAACTCTGCGAACCGGCATATCCCGGCTTTACCATTCCTGGTTTAGGGAGCTTGGCAGGGTGATCGATAAAATGAGAAAGACGCGTGATTTCACCCTGAAGCGCATCCGGGCCGGTAGTTGATGGAAGGTAAATCTCCAGGGTCAACGACTCCCCTTCGGTAATCGGTGTCCAGTACGATAAATTTTGCTGACGAATCTGCCTTGCAGTTAGTGGCCCCAGCACTTTTGCAGGCTCATCACTACCGATAAACCTCAACTCCACACCCTCATCCAGCCGATCAAAGCGAATTTCCGCTCGCAGTGCCGCTGCGCCGTTCGAAGTCAGCCTGATTTGGGCAACGCACCCCCCCTCCGGCAAACATTTCCACTTCTGGGCAAGCAGTCCAGGCAACACTGCTTTTTCTGGCAATGGGCGAGGAAAGGCAACTGCGTAAGGCGCAGGTCGCGGCCCGTTCCGCGCTGGCTTGGCATTGATCTCGCGAAATCTGGCGATTTCGTCTTCCGGCACTGCTTCCAGTCGAATATCAACATTCGGTTTCAACGGTGATCGAAGCGAGCCTGCATATCCTGAATAGGCAACAAGAGCATCCTCACCCGTTGCCAGCGAACCCAGCTCCACTGCGCCCGCTGGTGAAAAACCAGCCAGTAGAAACAAGATGAATTTGATTGTCTGCAATTGGAAACGCATCGATTTTATCTTTCAAGAGGTTTAAGATTGAGGTGTTACGCTCGGAACCAAACGCCAATGGGCATCAAATCCATACGCCATATTCTACGGTATTTTCTCAGCAGAAGAAAAAGCCCGGTTGAGCGGCATCAAGCCGAGATTGATGCCGCCATTGAGCGCCTGCTGTATGAAATCAATCCCCGCTTGGCGTTTCTGCCGGGCTATGGGGAAAAACTCGGCGCACCAGTCTGGCACGCGCTTCAGCATATCGAGGATGTGATCGACAGGATTGCCGGGCCGCTCGATGCATCAACCCGGCAGTGGATATCAACCCCCGAGCTTCGCGCCATGTTCGGAAGCGGCGATGAAATGGGGCGAATTTTTAATCGCGGCAACGTCCTTCAAGTCTGTGCCAAGATGCCAGACCCGGACGATAGCTGCTACGCCATGCTGGCTTCCACCCTGCAAGTCCGCAAGGTACTGGGAATGGAACTGCGTGGGGAAACCATGCTGCGCGATGTTCCACAGACACAAATCAGCTTTACTGATCACCGCGTGATTGCCGCCTCTGCCAGCGAAACGGCGCTACGCGAAAAAACCAAAGGGTTTGCGCTGGAATTCATGGCGCAACGGATACTCGCGAATATCGAACAAGCACGATCCCAGCATAATGGACTGGAGCAGGAACTGGCCATGTTACGCGCCCGGCTAAGGATGAAACGCCGCCAGGATCAGGGGAAAGCCTGCCTGTGCGAGCGTATCGAAATCACCAGTGAAGAGGTGGCTGCGCTGTATGACCAGATCAAGGAGAAGGAAGCTGAACTGGCCCAAACCGCCGTTCACACGCCTACGCTGGATTTTTTCCTGCATGAGATGCTGAAGGTGCTGACTGCATCGGATTCTCTGCTGAGCCTGCAAACCGCTTCATGGCACCTGGACGACATGAATATCGTCAGAAATCCATCGGATCAGAACAGCGGAAAACCAATTGAACTGACCGAAGTCATGCGCGCCGGACATCCAGCCCGGTCGCTGCTGATTGTGCGTATCCCGCACGATGAAATACACGAAGAACAGGACAATTTATCCCGCATTGATGATGCCCTCAAATTGCTCTGAAGCGGACTTTCCGCCAAACGGCCAGGAATAAAAAAGCCCGCCATCAGGCGGGCTTGGAGTCGAGGTTGCCCCGACCAGATCAGGAAGACATTTCGTGCAGGATATTCTTGATCCAGCTCTTGGCATAAACACCTTCCAGCTCGGACAGGTCTGGCGACACCCCGCCGGAATTGGGAACCACGATGGTGGCGCCCTTGTCGTCAACCCGGTACACCGCTGATACCGAGATCGCCTCCTTATCGGTGACGAAGCTATAACACACGTTGACATGCGATGGCGGAATCATGGCCATGCCGTTCATCATCTGCACCACGTTGAGTGCGCACACCTTGGCCTGTGAGTTGGCGGAGTAGCCGGATTTCGGCATCGGCCCCGCCATGCAGGCATCGCCGATGACGTGTACGCCGGGCACGAGGGTGGATTCGAAGGTGGTCTGATTGACTGGACACCATTTCTTGTCTTCGCCCACCACCCCGGCCATGTGGGCAATCAGCCCGGCCTTTTGCGGCGGGATCATGTTCACCACTGCGCCCTTGAATTCCTCCACGCCATTACCCACGCTGCGAGCCTTGGTGTTGACCTCGGTAATCTGGTTGCTGGAGCGAAACTCGATCAGACCCTTGTAGTGTTTTTCCCAGGCTTTCTTGAACAGGGCGCCCTTGGAGATGATGTCCGGATTTGCGTCGAGCACAATGATCTTGGACTTGGGTTTGTGGTTCTTGAGATACCAGGCGATCTGGCTGATCCGCTCGTAAGGGCCGGGCGGGCAGCGGTACGGCGTCAGCGGGATCGACAGCACCACGACCCCGCCATTGGGCATATCCACCAGTTGCTGGCGCAGCAACAGGGTTTGCTCGCCTGCTTTCCAGGCGTGCGGGATAACGCGGGGCGTTTCTATCGGATCATAGCCCTCGATTTCCGAGAAGCGGAAATCAATACCGGGGGAAAGGATCAGGCGGTCATAGCTGATATCACCGCTGGCAACCCGAATTTTCTTGGCGGCTGCATCCACCGCCGTCACTTCTTCAAAAACCATCTTGACGCCATGATTCGACGCCAGCGCATCATAGCTGATCATGTTGTCTTTGAGGTTGCGGGTGCCGCCGATGACCAGGTTGCTGAAGGGGCAGGAAATAAAGGTCTTGTTGCGTTCGACCAGCACTACTTCGATGGAAGGGTCGCTCATGCGTATGTATTTGGCGGCAATCGCGCCACCGTAACCACCCCCGACGACGACTACGCGTCGCCCTTTTTTGGCGGCCAAATCGCTTACCGGCGGATTTACAGATGAGACCGAGGCGCAGGACGCCAGGCTGAGACCGGCAACTGCGCCAGCCATTTGAATGAAATTTCTGCGGTTCATGATCAACTCCTCACTTCTGGCTGGCATAAAAATGGATAATGGCTTCAACCTCTTCGGGTGTCAGCTTGTTTTCACCCTCCATTTTTTCCGCCATTTTCTTGGGCATGACCCGCTTACCTGAGCGAAACTCGCTCATGCTGATCTGCAAATACTCCTTCCATTGTCCGCCCAGAATGCTGCCATCCTCGGAGTCACGACCATTGTCGATGTGGCATTTCTTGCAGCGCTGTTCATGAATCTGCTTGCCGATCGCCACCTTGGCCGGATCCGTTTCCTGCTTGGCACTGACGAACGGGTGCTTGGCAAAGTATTCGGCTACCAGCTTGAGCTCGTCGTCGGAATAGGCCTTGGCCAGCCGTCCCATGATGCTGGAAGGGCGTTCGCCACTCTTGAATTTTTTCATGCTGTCCAGCAGAAAAGCCTCGGACATGCCAGAAATGACAGGCATGCTCGGCCCGACACTGGCGCCGTTGGTGCCATGACAGCCGGCGCAGGTATTGGATAACATGGCAGCCCGGCTGGGGCTTTCAGCCCAGGCCGAGGCTGTCGCCAGCAAATACCCGCCGCACAGAACGGCGGCGACCCTTGTTGATTTCATCATTGAATCTCCTCATTTTATAGTTTGGTTGGGCATACATGCCTTCGCGTAAGGTACGCCTACTATCCCTATAAAATAATTGATTCAAGTCAATAAATTCGATTTATATGCAGGACGAATGCGCCACAGGATAATGGTTCACTCAAACAGCGTCCTGAACTCGCCATAGCCTTCCGCTTCCAGCGCCTCAACCGGAATGAATCTTAACGCTGCCGAATTGATGCAGTAGCGCAGATTCACAGGACTCGGCCCATCATCGAACACATGCCCCAGGTGGGAATCCCCCCGGGCGCTTCTGACTTCGACCCGGATCATGCCGTGCGCGTGATCCTTGCGCTCCGTCAACGAATGCGCGCTGACCGGTCGCGTAAAACTCGGCCAACCGGTACCGGAATCGAATTTATCCTGCGAGCTGAAAAGCGGCTCGCTGGTCACCACATCCACATACAGGCCTGCGCGATGATTGTCCCACCAGGCATTGCGAAAAGGCGGCTCGGTTCCGCACTGCTGGGTGACGTGGTATTGCTCCGGGCTGAGGGTGTGCTTCAGTGTTTCATCGTCCGGCCGGGTATATTTTTCGTCTGGATCAGACATCGATTTCCTCCTTGAAAGGACTGCGTTCCCTGAGATCATCTACATAGCGAGCCATGCCTTTGCTTTCGCGCCGCAGGTATTCGTCCACCGCCCGGTAAAACCCCGGGTGCGCCAGCCAGTGCGCCGACCAGATCACGGTCGGCAAAAACCCCCGCGACAGCTTGTGCTCGCCCTGCGCACCGCCTTCAAACAAGGGGATTCGTCTTGCTATGCAGAACTCGATGGCCTGATAGTAACAAGCCTCGAAATGCAGGGCCGGGTGGTATTCCAGCGCACCCCAGGAGCGCCCGTAAAGCGCTTCGTCGCTGTAAAAACAGAGCGATCCGGCGATGGGTTTGTCATCCTTGAGTGCGATCACCAGCAGGATATTCTCCGCCATGCTGGCGCTGACCCGCCGGAAGAAATCCAGATTCAGCGCCATGGGCGAGTTGAATTGAAGATGGGTATTTTCATAACAGCGCATGAAAAATTCCCAGTGCTCGTCAAGAAGCTGTGCGCCACTCAACTGCTCGAAGCGGATGCCTGCCTCCCTGACCTTGCGCCGCTCCTGCCGGATGCGCTTGCGCTTGTCGTGACTCATGTCGGCCAGATAATCCTCGAAATCGGCATAGCCGGGGTTGCGCCAATGGAACTGAACCCCCTGCCGCAACATCATGCCCTCCCCCTCCATGGCGCGCGCCTCATCTTCAAAAGGAAACAGGCAATGCAGCGACGACACGCCCATTTCTTCCGCCAGGCGCAAGGCGGCCTTCAGCAGGTGCGTGCGCAAATCAGGCGAGGCCGCCAGAATGCGCGGCCCGGAAGCGGGCGTAAAAGGCACGGCATTCAGCAGCTTGGGGTAATACTTCATGCCCTGGCGCTGGTAAGCATCCGCCCACGCCCAGTCAAATACGAATTCGCCCCAGGAATGGCTCTTGAGATAAAGCGGCATGCCGCCCACCAGCGTATCCCCCTCACTGAGTGTCAAAAACTGCGCCTGCCAGCCGGTTGTCGCTGTCGCACAGCCGCTTTCCTGCAGCGCAAGAAAAAAGGCATGTTTCAGGAAAGGACAGCTTCCGGCCAGCGCATTCCACTGGCTGGCTGGGATGTCGGCAATGTTTTCGTGAATTTTGAGGTGGCTCAACGGGGCATATCCTTTATGTTCATGGCTTGATTCTAACGCAAGCGCGAATACTTTACTAAATCAGTACACTTTAACCGGGATTGTTCATTAGGGCCAAAGCCACTGTAGGAGCGGCGCCCTCGCCGCGAATCGCGTCCGCATTCGCGCCGGGGCGGCGCTCCTACATGAATGCGCATTCCAATGGATAATCCGGGTTTAATTTTGCTGGCGTTTCTGAAGACCAGTGGAGAAGTCTGGAGCAGATGAGGAAAAGACCCGCCGAACTGTAGTGGGATTGACTGTAAATTTGGAATAAGATGCCAAATTAGATTTGGGCATTTTGTGCTGACCACCCCGTGCCAACGCCTCCCATAATCAAGGAACTCATGGCTGTGAGGAAAAACCAGATCAAGACCGCTGCCAGCCCGGAAACGCCGGACACCCGCGCTGCCGCTTTTCCCATTGTCGGCATCGGCGCGTCCGCCGGCGGACTGGAAGCTTTCGAGCAATTTTTCCGCCATATCCCGCCCGAATGCGGCATGGCCTTCGTACTGGTTCCACATCTCGACCCGAGCCATGCCAGCCTGCTCAGCGAAATCCTGCAACGCACCACGGCCATGCCGGTGGTCGAAGCGACGGATCAGATGGTGTTGACCCCTGACCGGGTTCACGTCATTCCGCCCAACCGCGACATGGCCATCTTCCACGGCACGCTGCAACTCTCCGTGCCGGAATTGCCACGCGGTCAGCGCATGCCGATCGACGCTTTCCTGCGTTCACTGGCCGAAGATCAGGGGGAGCAGGCGATTGGCATCATCCTTTCCGGCACCGGCACCGACGGCACGCTGGGACTGCGTGCCATCCTCGGCGCGGGCGGGGTCACACTGGCGCAGGAACCGACCACTGCCAAGTACGACGGCATGCCCGTCAGCGCCATCCAGGCCGGTTATGCCACTCATGTCCTGCCGGTAGAAAAAATGCCCGCGATACTGTTGGCGGACATGCACGCCATGGCGGTACAGCATGAAGCGCCGCCAGCCCCCGCAGCAGCCAGCGGCATGAAACGGATCTTGATGCTGTTGCGCAGCGCCACCGGCCACGATTTCACCCAATACAAGAAGAGCACCATCGGCCGCCGCATCGAGCGGCGCATGTCGCAACACAACATCGGGGATATCGAGATTTACGCGCGCTATCTCAAGGAGCATCCAGCCGAGGTGCAAATACTTTTCAGGGAACTGCTGATCAACGTCACCAGCTTCTTCCGCGATCCGGATGCCTTCGCAAAACTGAAGGAGGAAGTCCTGCCGCAACTGCTGGCGGGCAAACCCGAAGACTATGTATTCCGCGCCTGGGTGGCGGGTTGCGCCACCGGCGAGGAGTCCTATTCCATCGCCATGCTGCTGCGCGAGTACATGGATGAAACACGGCAGGAATTCAAAATCCAGCTCTACAGCACCGACCTCGACGATGACGCCATTGCCATAGCGCGTGTCGGCATCTATCCGCCCAATATCGCCCAGGATATCCACCCTGAGCGGCTGCGCCGCTTTTTCATCAAGGAGGACGCGGGCTACCGGGTAAAGAAGGATATCCGCGAGATGGTGGTGTTTGCCATCCAGAACGTTATCAAGGACCCCCCTTTTACCCGGCTCGACCTGCTCAGTTGCCGCAACCTGATGATCTATCTGGAACCGGAACTGCAAAACCGCCTCATCCCTGCCTTCCATTACGCCCTCAAGCCGGGTGGGGTGCTGTTTCTCTCGCCCTCGGAAAGCACCGGCAACCACCCCGAGCTGTTCGCACCGCTCAACCGCAAATGGAAGCTCTACCGCGCTACCGGTTCTGCATCCTCCGTCCGTGCGGTGATGTCGGGCGGGCTGTCGTGGACCGGCGACGGCAATACCAAGGGGCAAAGTGAAGTGATCAAGAAAACCAAGGAAACCAACTTCGCCGAACTGACCAGACGCACGCTGTTGCATGCCTACGCGCCCGCCTCGGTGGTGACAGACATGAAGGGCAACATCCTGTTTGTGCACGGCGACACCGGCAAATACCTGCGCCCGGCCCCCGGTCAGGCCACGCTCAACGTGGTCGACATGGCGCGCGAGGGCCTGCAACTGGAACTGCGCGCAGCCTTGATCGGCGCCGGTCAGGGCATGCCCACCCTGGGCCGCGAACTGAACATCAAGACCAATGGCGACTTTCAGTCCGTGAGCCTCAGCCTGCGTCCCCTGCCCGACCCTGACTCCAACGAGAAATTGCAGCTGAACAGCTTCCAGGACGTGGCACATCCAGTACCCGGCAAACCGGGACGCGGCAAGGGGGCGGCATCAGGGCATGGCGAACAGCGGCGCGTCGAGGAACTGGAGCGCGATCTCGCCTACACCAGGGAAAATCTTCAGGCCACCATCGAGGAACAGCAGGCCTCCAACGAAGAACTCAAATCCACCAACGAGGAATTGCAGTCGACCAATGAAGAATTGCAATCCACCAACGAGGAACTGGAAACTTCCAAGGAAGAGCTGCAATCCGTCAATGAAGAACTGGTGACCGTCAATGCCGAGCTGCAAGCCAAGATCGAGCAACTGGCCGGGATGCAGAACGACATGAAGAATCTGCTCGACAACATCAACATCGGCACCATCTTCCTCGACCAGCACCTGTCGATCAAGCGTTTCACGCGCGAGGCAGCGGGCATCTACCGCCTGGTGGCCTCGGACGTGGGCCGGCCGCTGGGCGACATCAAATCCAATCTTGAGAACGAAGACCTGCTTGCCGATGCCAAGGCTGTGCTCGAGTCACTGGCGCCACGCGAGCGCGAGGTGCGCACTGCGGGCGACGCCTGCTACCTGGCCCGCATCCAGCCCTACCGCACGCTGGATAATGTGATCGAAGGCGTGGTACTGACTTTCACCGACATCAGCGAACGCACCCGGGCCGAGGCGGCGGAGAGATCAGCGCGGGAACTGGCCGAAGCCATCGTCGATACCGTGCGCGAGCCGCTGGTCGTGCTGAATGGCGCCTTGCAAATCACCTCGGCCAGCCGCTCGTTTTACCAGGAATTCCAGGTCACGGCGGAAGATACCGTGGGTTGTCCGCTCTACGAACTGGGCAACCGCCAGTGGGACATTCCCGCATTGCGGGAACTGCTGGATACCATCCTGCCGCGCGACCAGAGTTTCGAGGGTTTTGTGGTGGAAAATGACTTCCCCGTCATCGGCAGGCGCAGGATGCTGTTGAATGCCCGTCGTATCGTCGGCAAATCCGGCGATGTTCAATTGATTTTGCTGGCGATGGAAGAAATCAAGGCGTAGTCGGGCTACGCAATAACGTGGACAAAGTAACAAACTGCCTGTCGATCATTTCAAGTGGCATTAAAGGGACCCCAATGAGCACGAAACCGGACCAGCAAGACCCCCTGCGCATTCTGGCCGAGGCGCAACTGGGTCTCGATGCACCAGTGGTGACAGTGCCGCTCCGTCCAGCCGAGGAACTGCTGCACGAACTCCAGGTACACCAGATCGAACTGGAAATGCAGAATGAAACCTTGCGGCAGACGCAGCTCGCCCTGGAAGAGTCCCGCTACCTCGACCTCTATGAATTCGCCCCTGTCGGCTACCTCACCCTCACGGCCCATGCCCTGATCTTGGAAATCAACCTTACCGGCGCGGCAATGCTGGGAGAAGACCGCAGCAAATTGATCCAGCGTCGCTTCGCCCGCTTCATTGCCGCCGAGGACAGCGAGCACTGGCAGCAAAATTTCCTGCGCGTGACGCAACATGGCGACCATCAGATTAGCGAGGTAACGCTTTTGCGCGGCGATGGATCCCGCCTCCCCGTACGACTGGACAGCTTGCGGCTGCAAAAAGTGGGCGAAGACCCGGTGGTGCGCATTGTGTTCTCCGATATCAGCGAGCGCAAACAAGCCGAGGAGGCTCTGGCCTCGCTTGAAGCCGCGCGCGCGGCTGCACTGGCAGATGCCGAGCACCTGGCCCAGGTCAAGAACGACTTTCTCGCCAACATGAGTCACGAAATACGCACTCCCCTCAACGGCGTGCTCAATCTCGCCCGCATCGGCCAGCGCGACAGCGGCGTCGGCAGCGATGCCTCTGCCACCTTCGCCCGTATCCACGATGCAGGCCGGCACCTGCTGGCCATCGTCAATGACATCCTCGACTTCTCCAAGATCGAAGCCGGCAAGCTGACCATCGAGCGGGTAGCCATCAGCCTCGACGCGGTCATCGACCATGCCGTCGAGTTCGCCGCCGAAAAGGCGCGTGCCAAGGGCTTGACCTTCACACTGCACAAGGCTGCCGGTCTGCCCGCCGGCTGCCTGGGCGACCCGCTGCGCCTGACCCAGGTGCTGGTCAACCTGCTCGATAACGCCGTCAAGTTCTCCGAGCAAGGCAGCGTCACCCTGACCGCCAGACGGGACGGCGGGCGCTTGGTGTTCGAGATCGTCGACACCGGCATTGGCATGAGCAAGGAGCAGGTCAGCCACCTGTTCAGCGCCTTCGAGCAGGCTGACAGTTCCACGACGCGCCACTTTGGCGGCACCGGGCTGGGACTCGCCATCAGCAAGCGCCTGGTCGACCTGATGGGTGGCGAAATCCACGTCAACAGTGTTGCCTGGACCGGCACCCGCTTCGTGGTACAGCTGCCGCTGGACGAGATCGCACCACCTGCCCCGCTCCCGCCTCCGGCAGCAGTTGCCTCGGCCGCCGACCTGCATCTGGCTGGCATTTCTATCCTGGCGGCCGAGGACGACGCCCTCAACCGGCTGGTACTGAAAGACCTGCTCAGCAACGAAGGCGCGCAAGTGACCTGTGTCGTCAACGGCCTGCTGGCCGTAGAGCAGGTCGAGCGTGACGGTGCGGACTCATGGGACATCGTGCTGATGGACATCCAGATGCCTGTCATGGACGGCCACACCGCCGCCCGGCGCCTGCGCGAACTCTCGCCTGACCTGCCCATCATCGGCCTCACCGCGCATGCCATGGAAGAGGAGCGGGACAAATGCCTGGCCTCCGGCATGGCAGAGCATGTCGCCAAACCCATCGAGCCGGATATTCTGGTGGCCGCCATTCTGCGCCATGCCCGGCGGCGGAAAAACGCTGGCCGGTCCACTGAAAAACCCGAGTAAGGCCCCATGATCGGGCTTATCGCTGAAGAAACATTCAAAACAATAATGTAACGCATAATTTACATTATTACTGTGGTTGCCTATAATGCGTTACATTATGCCGAGCAAGCCACCTTTGGTTTTTCCATCTGAACAAATACTCCTGACCGAATTGGGAGGGCGGATTCGCCTTGCGCGTTTACGTCGCAAACTATCGGCTGAAACCGTGGCGACGCGAGCAGGCATTTCCAGAATGACACTCAGTCGTGCCGAGGACGGATCTTCTTCAGTAACAATTGGAACGACCCTGAGAATCTTGTCAGTCCTTCATCTTGAAGGTGATTTGGCGTTAATTGCGTCTGACGACAAATTGGGGCGCCGTCTTCAGGATCTCGGGCTTCCAACACCGAAGAGGGCATCAAAAAAAAGTGTCAAGCCGTGAGCGACACGCTTGAGGTCTGGCTCGACGTTGATTTCATTGAAGGAATGCACAAAGTCGGGTTGCTCATGCATGATCGAGGGCAGATTAGATTCCATTACGATCCTGCGTGGCTCAAGCATCCTTCCAGTTTTGTGCTGGATCCAGATTTGTCCCTGGACGCAGCCCCTTTTTTCCCTAACCCGGACGCAGGCAACTTTGGCGTGTTCCTCGATTCATCACCTGATCGATGGGGGCAGACGCTCATGAAGCGTCGCGAGGCATTGGAGGCAAAGGATGCCAAACGCCAAACCAGGACATTGCATTCATGGGACTACTTGATCGGCGTACAGGATGCAACAAGGCAGGGGGCGCTACGCTTTCGTCATGAAGGGTCCACCGAGTTTCTTGCCGCTCATCGATTGCCTGCCCCACCCGTTGCAAGCCTGCGTGAACTTGAAGCGGTTGCCCGTGAAATCACCAATAAGCACATCACGGATCTGGATGCTCTGCGGCGCTGGTTGTCGGTACTCGTTGCACCAGGGGCATCATTGGGTGGCGCCAGACCCAAAGCAAATTTTACCGATAACGATGGGTCATTATGGATAGCAAAATTTCCAGCACGTGATGATGACCGGGATATTGGTGCATGGGAAGCTGTGCTACACACCTTGGCACTGACGGCAAACGTAATCATGCCGCCAGCACGAGTTCTGCGTTTTGGAAGCCAGTATCACACCTTCTGTGTGCAGCGTTTTGATAGATCTGGTCATAATCGCGTGTTTTATACCTCAGCCATGACCATGCTGAAGAAGCAACAAAGCGAGGGCGCCAGTTACCTGGATATTGCCCAATTTCTCCATAACAACGGTGCTGGCAGAACACTACACTCTGATCTTGAGCAGTTGTTTCGCCGTGTCGTATTCAATATCGCCGTGTCCAATCGTGACGACCATTTGCGTAATCATGGTTTTCTACTGGGGTCTGATGGGTGGCGACTCTCCCCTGCTTTTGATGTTAATCCGAATATTGACAAGGCAGAACACGTCCTGAACATCGACGAGTCGGATAATCGTCCCAACCTGGATGCCGCTTTATCAACCGCAGCATGGTATGGACTTGATACCGGTCAAGCGGGGATGGTTGTTGAAGAAATTTTGAGCGTTGTTGGAAAATGGAAAAGTGTGGCCAGGAAGACTGGCATTTCAAATGCCGAAGTTGAATTGATGTCCAGCGCATTCCAAACGAAGTGACCGCTTCATACGCCAGCGTATATTTTGCCGCATTTTTGGGCACATACAGATATACCTTACTAAATTAGTCGGTTATAATCAGCCGCATGAACCCACTCAACCGACTCAACTTCGACAACAGCTTTGCCCGCCTGGCGGACACGTTTCATAGCAAGCTGTTGCCCACGCCCCTGCCCGAACCCTACCTGGTCAGCTTCAATGCCGGTGCTGCTGCGCTCATTGATCTGGATAGTCAGGAAGCCGTGCGTGAGGATTTTGCCGGGTACTTTACCGGCAATCGCCTGCTGCCCGGCAGCGAGCCGCTTTCCATGCTCTATGCAGGCCACCAGTTTGGCCATTACGTGCCGCAACTCGGCGATGGCCGTGCCATTTTATTGGGCGAGGTCAAAAACAAGTCAGGCGAAGCCTGGGAAATTCAGCTCAAGGGCGCGGGTGTCACGCCTTATTCCCGCCAGGGCGATGGGCGCGCCGTGCTGCGCTCCAGCATCCGCGAATATCTCTGCTCGGAGGCCATGCACGGCCTGGGTATCCCGACGACGCGCGCGCTGTGCATCGTGGGGAGTGATGAAGAAATCTATCGCGAGACGATAGAAAGTGCGGCAGTGGTCACGCGCCTGGCGCCCTCGCATGTGCGCTTTGGCTCGTTTGAAGTATTCTATTACCGTCGGCAGGCCGAGCCGATTGCGGCGCTGGCTGATTATGTGATCGACCGCCACTATGCCCATCTGAGCGGCGAGCCGGATCGATATGCCCGCTTTCTGGCCGAGGTGGTAACACGCACGGCCAGGCTGATGGCGCAATGGCAGGCGGTTGGCTTTGCACATGGCGTGATGAATACCGACAACATGTCCATCCTTGGCTTGACCTTCGATTACGGCCCCTTCGGCTTCATGGATGGTTTCGACCCGGGCTTCATCTGCAACCACTCGGATCACGAAGGTCGTTATGCCTTCGACCAGCAACCCTATATCGGCTTGTGGAACCTGTCCTGCCTGGCGCAGGCATTGACGCCGATCATCCCGGCTGAAGAAGCGCAGGCGATTCTGGACAGCTACCCGGCGCAGTATGAGGCGCAATACTTGAATTTGATGGCAGCCAAGCTGGGGCTGATGCAGCCGACGGAAGGGGACGCCGAACTGGTCAGCGGACTGCTGACGCTGATGAAGGCCGGGCGAGTGGACTACACCCATTTTTTCCGCAGTCTCGGCCAGTTCAATTCCCTGCCCGGCGAACTGAATCCGGCACTGCGCGACCAGTTCGTCGACCGGCCAGCCTTCGACCACTGGGCAGAGTCCTACCGCGCCCGTCTGGTACAGGAAAACAGCCTTGATTCAGAACGCAAATATCGCATGGACAGCGTCAACCCGAAGTACATCTTGCGCAACTACCTGGCTCAGATAGCCATCGAAAAAGCGGTTTCACAGCGTGATTACACCGAGATCGACCGCTTGCTCGCCCTGCTCTCGCACCCCTTCGATGAACAACCCGAAATGGAGCAATACGCCGCCCTCCCCCCGGACTGGGCGCAGCACATTAGCGTGAGTTGCTCGTCGTGAAGCTGAAAACCTGTTAACCACGAAATACACGAAATACACGAAATACACGAAATACACGAAATACACGAAAAAATCGATTTGTTGGCTATATTTTTCTTTTCACTCATTCGGTAAGGTGTCGCATGGACTACCTGTTTATACGCTTTTGCATTTTTCGTGCATTTCGTGTGTTTCGTGGTAAATGAAGGGTTACAGAATGAAACACTATGCAGAATCCTGCGAACAAAACCGCGATCCGATACTGGCTGTCCTGCGGGAGGTTTTTGCCGACCGGCAACGGGTGCTGGAGATCGCCAGCGGCACGGGTCAACACGCCGTCTACTTCGGCGCGGCCTTGTCTCACCTGAGCTGGCAGACCAGTGAACTGGAAGCCAACCATGGCAGCATCCATGCCTGGCTGGATGAGGCGAGATTGCCCAATATCCTTCCACCAGTCCTGCTGGATATAAACGCAACTGACTGGCGCGCGCCGCACGTTGACGCCATCTTTAACGCCAACACAGTCCACATCGTTTCATGGCTTGCAGTCCAGCGCATGTTCGAGGGCATAGGCCGCACGCTGGCAAGCGGCGGTGTGCTCTGCCTGTACGGCCCGTTCAATTACGATGGAAAGTTCACCTCGGAAAGCAATGCGCGCTTCGATGTCTGGCTCAAGAACCGCGACCCGGAAAGCGGGGTGCGGGATTTTGAAGCCATCGACAGACTGGCAATGGCGCAGTGCATGACCTTGCTGCGGGATATTCCCATGCCAGCCAATAACCGCGCGCTGGTGTGGCAGAAATCCGGGGGCGCAGTTATTCATTAACCTAAAGTAACTACTCAGGTATATGTCAGGCACATGGCACGCCTTGTGCTTTTAAGTTGGCATGGACGAACTTCCCGACCTTGCCCGACTGAGCGTTGCCGAGAAAGATGAACTGATTCGCGAGCTGTGGCCCTTGCGCGCGCTGGTTCGCGACCTGGCGGCACAAGTGACTGCACTTCAGGCAAAGGTCACGGAACTGGAAGCCCGGCTGGGGCAGAACAGCCGCAATTCGAGCAAGCCGCCCTCCTCGGATGGGCTGAACAAGCCAAAGCCCAAGTCGCTGCGCAAAGCGGGGCAACACCCGAAGGGCGGCCAGAAGGGCCATGCGGGTCACACGCTCAAGAAGGTGGCCGCACCGGATCATGCCGTCATGCATCTCCCGCCGTTGCACTGCGACGAATGCCATCGTTTCCTGAGTGACCCGACGGTGATTGAGACGCGCCAGGTGTTCGATCTTCCGCCGCTGCGTTTTGAGGTCACCGAGCATCAGGTTTTTGCCGCGCAGTGCGCCTGCGGCAAAATTTGCCGGGGCACATTCCCCGATGGCATTTGTTCGCCGGTGCAGTATGGGCCGTCGGCACTGGCTGCCGTGGTTCATCTGACCCACCACCACATGATGCCGGTGCAACGCACGGCGGCGTTGATGGGGGATTTCTTCGGCCTGCCGATGGCCGAAGCGACGGTGTTGGCCGCCAGCGATGGGGCCCGTATTCGTCTCCAATCGGCAGTTGACTCGATTGGCCGGGCGATTCAAGCAGCCGAAGTCGCCCACGCGGATGAGACGGGAATGCGCGTCGCCGGTTCGCTGCACTGGATGCACGTTTTGGCCACGACGACGCTGACGTGGGTCGCTTGTCACGCGAAGCGGGGCCGGCAGGCATTCGATGCCTTGGCCATTCTTCCCGGCTTTCTGGGTACGCTCATTCACGATGGCTGGAAGCCCTATCGTGACCTCGCTTGCCAACACGGCTTGTGCAATGCCCATCACTTGCGTGAACTGACCTATGTCCTCGAAGAGCTGGGACAAGCCTGGGCCGGTCGCATGATTGACCTGCTGGTTGCGGCCTGCCACGAGGTGAACGAGGTTGGCAGTCCCTTGCCGATGGGACGGATCGTGGATTTCCGCGCCCGTTACGCCGAAATTCTCGCCGAAGGGGATGCCGTCAATCCGCTCGCCCCGAGATCGGGCAAACGCGGTCGAACGCGACAGAGCAAGGCGGCAAACCTCCTCCTGCGCTTGCGCGCCTATGCCGATGATGTCTGGCGTTTCGCCACTGATCACAATATCCCTTTCACCAACAACCTCGCCGAGCAAGCCGTTCGAATGCCCAAGGTCAAACAAAAAATCTCCGGCAGTTTCAGAACCAAGAACGGCGCCGATACCTTCTGCACCATCCGCTCCTACCTCGCTACCATGCACAAGCAGGAGGCCAATCTCTTCCATGCCCTCACTCTGACTTTCCAAGGCCAACCCCCTCAGCCTCGCTTCGCTTGAACTTCACCACGAACTACAAAGCGAGACCTGAGTAGTTACCATTTTTCATTCAATTCTCAACTGAGGTTTTTAGGATGAATTTTCTGCTTGCACTATTTTTGACGATATCCGTCGCTGCCTGCACCACGACTCAGCCTGCGCCCGAACCAGCACCAGAATCGAAAGCGGCTGCACCAGTGGTTGTCCAAGAAGTGGTAGTGGAAGAAAAAGCAGCCGAGCCGCCCAAACCGGCAAAAGCCGAAAACAAGGGCCTCGCCGAATATCGGCAGGGTTTGCGGTTTTATGAAGAAGGGCAATACCCGCAAGCAAGCCGCAACCTGAAAAAGGCGCTTTCCCAGGGGTTAAGCAGAACCGAGCAGGTGTCGGCACATAAACACCTGGCTTTCATCGCCTGCGTGACAGGGGACGAAGCGACCTGCCGGGCGGAGTTTAATAAAATGCTGGCGCTTAACCCGCGTGCTGAATTGACCAGGGCCGAGGCCGGGCATCCAATCTGGGGGCCGATCTATCTTGAAGTCAAGGCGTCCAGGAAGAAGCGCTGACGCCAGGACGCCTCTAATTGATGCAAAGCAAGGCATCTCGCATGGTTTTCGTTAAACTCCCTATTCCCCAATTCATGGCTAGCTTCACATGGAAGAACAAGTTGGCGCGCTCTGGCACAAACTGATTACCGGCGCGGCCGAAAAGCGTTTTCCCAAGGCCGCCGTTTCTCTGGAACAAATCAGCAAAACGGCTGGCATCGTGTTCCGCGCCTGGGGCGGGGATAGCGGGTTGGCGGTCAAATCCGCTACCGCCACGACCCACGGCGCGAGGCGTGGGCTGTTGCAGCGCATTGCGGGCAGCAACACCAAAACCGAGCTGACCTGGCTGGATGGCGAAACGCTGAATCTGCCTGCTGAGCTGGATTTCTTCCCCGACCAGGCCCTGAACCGCGACCTTTACCTCTGGCTGATTGCACTGGCCGCCACTGAATCCGATGAAACCTTGCCCTGGTTGCGCCGCAACCAGCAGGCTGCGCTGGCTGTGCTGGCGCGTTTCCCCGGCATGTTGCCGCGCTACCAGCGTCTGGTGGCCGCAGCACTGGCGCTGCGCCCGAACCCGGATCGCCTGTCCGGCGGCGAGCGCGAGCAGGAACTGGCGATCCGCGCCGCGCTTTCCGAGCCCGGCAGTGTAACGGGCATGCCCCCCGCCAAGCGCCCACCTCAGCCCGTCATCCTGTGGCTGCATCCCAATCCCCCCGCCAGTCCGGCTGCTGGCGCCCGTCGCAACGACCCTGAAGAGCACGAAAGCGGCGACAGCCAGAAAACCGATCAGGACAAGCGCTATCAGGCTGAACGCGTGGAGACACCGGACGGCAAGGACGGCTTCATGCTGTTCTTTCGTGCTGAAAGCATTTTTAGCTGGGCGGAATATCTCAAGATCAATCGCCCGACCGAAGAGGACGAAGCGCCCGACCCTCGTGCCGCCGAAGACCTCGACCGTCTCAGCGTGGCTGAAGATGGAAAAACCACTGCCTCGCGTTTGAAATTTGATCTGGATCTTCCCTCGGCAGGCTCGGATGACCTGCCCTTGGGCGACGGCATCCTGCTGCCGGAATGGCATTACAAGAAGCAGTTGCTGCAAGCCCGCCATTGCCGCTTGCAGCCCATGCTGGCGCGTCAGGCCGAGCCTTGCGATCTGCCTCCCCATCTGTCTGCTACCGCGCGACGCTTGCGCAGCCAGTTTGAGGCGCTGACGCCCGCCAAGGTGTGGCTCAAGGGTCAGTTCGATGGCACGGATCTGGATCTGGATGCCTGCGTGCAGTTCACCGCCGACCGCATCAGCGGCCTGACGGCGCGCGAACAGGGGCTTTATCGCGCCCACCATTATCAGGACCGCGACCTGGCCTGCTTGCTGCTGGCTGATCTTTCGCTTTCGACCGATGCCCACATCAATGACAACGAGCGGGTCATCGATGTCATCCGCGACACCCTGTTCCTGTTTTCCGAAGCCTTGTCCGCCACCGGCGACCGTTTCGCGCTGTATGGATTTTCTTCCCTGCGGCGGGAGAATATCCGCTTCCACGTCCTCAAGGAATTCGAAAGAAAATACAATGCCGAAGTGCGAGGCCGTATTGCCGCCATCAAGCCTGGTTTTTACACCCGCATGGGCGCAGCCATCCGCCATGCCAGCCAGTTGCTGGCAAAGCAGCCTGCCACGCAGCGGCTGTTGCTGATTCTGACCGACGGCAAGCCCAACGACCTCGATCAGTATGAGGGGCGCTATGGCGTGGAAGATACCCGCGTCGCCATCCACGAAGCGCGCCAGATGGGGCTGCGCCCCTTTTGCGTCACCATCGACGAAAAAGGCAGCAGCTACCTGCCGCACCTGTTTGGCGTGAATGGCTATGTGGTGATCCGCAAACCGGCAGAATTGCCGAAAGAATTGCCCATGCTCTACGCGCAACTGACCCGATGACGACTCCGCCAGACACCCTCAGTCTGACCCTGACAACCACCCAACTGGATGAATTGGCCGCGCGCTTTTCAGACCAGTTCCGCAATCCTGCCCAAGTCATGTCGGCCTTGGTTGCGCTGCAATCCCTGCTGGCACTGGCTCCACCCGGCGATCAGACCCACCCCGCTTACCGCGCCATGCAGGAAGCACTCAATCGCCGTGCTGAAGCCGCCAGAGCCGCATTATTGCAAGAAAGCATCGAACACTTGCTGGCCGCGCTCCGCTCCCGCGATGCCAGCGCCATTGCCCGCATTCACGGCTCACTCTCGCGTAACGGTTTCTGGCAAATCGCCACGGCAGCGGGCAAATGGCTACAGGCAAACGATACGGCTGGCGAGCTGGACTGGCTCAATAGCTGGGTCGATGCCGCCAAAATCTCCGCCGCCAGCCCTTACCCGGATACCTACGATTTCACTTCCTCCGGCATAGACCCCAAAACCTTTGCCGCCATGACCGAGTTGCAACGGTGTTTGCTGTCGGTGTAATGGGATTATTTGGCAGTGCTTGGTCGTGGACTGGTCCTTGGCGGCGTGATCTCTGGTTGAGATATTGGATTGTTAGCCTGAATGTTGCACAAATCCCCCTCCATGCCATTTGCATCACCACAGCGCATTTTTTTGATTTTCAGGCGAAAGCCCCCTAACCCCCACTGGCGGGGTGAAGGGTGATTTGTGGTTGACAAGGGCGGGAGGCATCG
>JAUYFQ010000105.1 GCA_030690895.1 Sulfuricellaceae bacterium | reverse complement strand
CCCATATTGGCGCTCTCCGGCGGCAACAACCGTGCCACCACTCTGTTCCTGAATGCTTCTCCGTACCGTGCCATGTTTCATCCTTATCGCCCCCAAGTTCAAGATCATATCGGGGCGACAACTATTCTGACGCGGGGGGCTAGCTGTAAAGCGGATATAGAATGCTTTCTTCCCTGGACACGCGATCTGTCAGGGCAGCCCCGATTTGTTCCATATCCTGCTTGAATGTCGTGGCGAGTGACGGGTTGACTTCGATATGTTTGTACTTGTTCAGGAAATCGACCAGCACTTTCCCGATGGCGTCCATTTCAGAGCGGAATCCCTTGATAAGCGAATGCGTTGCCTGATCTGACTCGAACTGGTGCTCAAGATAGATGTAGAGCTTCACATTTTCTTTCAGGAGATGGCCTTGAACAGCCATTCTGAATTGCTCCAGTTGCTGTGACACGCCTTTGAAGTCGCCAGCGGTAAAGTGTTGCTGGATGGCGCCATAAATTTTGAACAATGCCTGGTGGTCGCTCATCATCGAGGCAACCAGATTGGGGTCATAGGCGATCGTCGTACCTGGCGCAAATTTGGTTGCTGCCGCTGGCGGCGCTTCCTGAATTTTTTCCCGTTTCTTCCCAAAGAGAAAACCGAACATTTTTCACCCCTAATTATTGTTGTTCAGCTTCTAATGCTCGCATAAATTCAGATGACTGGAATTGATTCATGACAAGTTTGTCATCGCTTGTTGGCGGTTTTTTTTGCTTGCCCCAGCAACAGGAAAATGGCAGGTTTTTTGTTGCAGTCAGGAAGTTGGCCTTTCCACTCCGATATTGGCCGGGTTGCGATGAATTCGGAGGGTAGCGTCAGGTCGATGGCGATGCAGAGTTCCGTGCGCGGGCTGCAGCTTGCGAGCAGGTCTTGTAGCAGAGCCTGATTGCGATAGGGCGTTTCGATAAAAATCTGGGTCTGGTCTCGGGTCGCTGAAGTCTGTTCGATTTCAACGATCTTTTTCAGGCGTTCGGTGCGCTCGGCAGGCAAATAGCCGAGAAAGGCGAAGCCTTGTCCATTCAGGCCAGACGCCATCAGGGATAGCAAGATCGATGATGGGCCGGTCAGCGGCACAACCCGGATGCCACAGTGATGCGCCAGTCGCACCAGATTCGCGCCGGGGTCGGCTACGGCGGGGCATCCGGCTTCGGAGAGCAGGCCGACATCTTCTCCTGCCAGCAGGGGTTGAATCAGGCTGTCGAGTTCTTCCGGCCGGGAGTGCTCGTTCAGCGTCAGCATGCGAATTTCCGGCAGGGGGAGTGATGTGCCGGTTTGCTTCAAAAACTGGCGTGCTGTCTTGGGATGTTCGACGACGAAGGTGTGTAGTGTCGCAGCGACTTGTCTGGCTTGTGCCGGGATGGTCAGGGTGATGTCGGCAACTTCTCCGAGCGGGACAGGGATCAGATACAGGATGCCGGTTTTCACAGGATGGGAAAGCTTTCGTTGTTCAGCATGTCGATCAGGGCGATCAGCGGGAGGCCGATCAGTGCGTTGGGGTCGTCGCCTTCCATTTTTGCAATCAGGGCGATGCCCAGGCCTTCCGATTTGGCGCTGCCTGCGCAGTTATAGGGTTGTTCCTTGGCGAGGTAGCGCTCGATCAGTTCATCGCTCAGGTCGCGAAAGCTGACCGTAAAGGGGATCAGGCGGTTTTGCACCTTGCCGGTGCGGCTGTTGAAAAGTGTGAGCGCCGTATTGAAGACGACGCTTCTGCCACGCATGGTTCTGAGTTGGCGGGTGGCGTTTTCATGGGTATGAGGTTTGCCGATCTGGTCGCCATCCAGGGTGGCGACTTGATCCGAGCCGATGATCAGCGCATCGGGGTAGGCTTCCCCCGCTTTTCGGGCTTTGGCTTCGGCCAGGCGCGTTGCAGTCTGCTCCGGTGTTTCATCGGGAAAAGGCGTTTCGTCGACATCCGGCGAAAAAGTCTCGAACGGGATTTTAAGGCGAGCCAGCAGTTCGCGCCGGTAGGGAGAGGTGGAGGCTAGAACGAGTTTCATGATTGATATTATTCCGGCTGAATTTCGAGCAGGGCTTCGTCCGGTGTGACGGCATCGCCCTTGACAACAAATACGGCGACAACGGTGCCGCTGATTGGAGCCTGGATTTCATTTTCCATTTTCATGGCTTCAATGACCAGTACCGCATCACCGGCATTCACTTTTTTGCCGGGGGTGGCCAGCACTTCGACAATGGAGCCGGGCATGGCGGTGGTGACGTGGCCGGGTTTGGAAGGGCGGAGGCGCTTGCCCGCCGGGTTCTTTTTTTCGCCTGCTGTTCTGGATTTGCTGCCACTGCCGGTTGCAACGCCGCCTGGGCCACCATATACCTCAATTTCCGCCAGCGTTTCGACCAGCACTTCTTCCGGCACGCCATCGACAGATACGAAAAATGGGCGCGCATCTTCCCCCGGGCGGCCAGAGCCGGTGATGTGGATGTGGAATGTCTCGCCGTGCAGGGTAACGTTGAATTCGCTGGCGGCGTAGAAGGGGCCGCAGGCCAGATTTGTGCCATAGGGCAGTAGCTGTTCTGATTTGAGCGCTTCCGCCGCGCGTTCCTGCAGGAAATTGCGCGCCAGCTCGGGGAACATGGCAAAGGTCAGGACATCTTCCTCGCAAGTGGCCAGGGTTTCGATTTCGCCGCGCAGCTTTTCCATTTCGTCCTGCAGCATGTCGGCAGGACGGCAGGTGATGACTTCTGCCGTGCCGATGGCCATGCTGCGAACTTCACTGTTGACCGAACCAGGCGCCTTGCCATAGCGGCCTTGCAGGTAGGATTTGACCTCGGTGGTGACAGATTTGTAGCGTTCGCCCGTCAACACGTTGAGCACCGCCTGGGTGCCGACGATTTGCGAGGTGGGCGTAACCAGCGGCGGATAACCCAGATCTTTTCGCACGCGAGGAATTTCAGCGAGCACCTCGTCCATGCGCTCCAGTGAGCCCTGATCCTTGAGCTGGCTGGAGAGGTTGGAAATCATGCCGCCGGGTACCTGGTTGACCAGCACGCGAGTATCGACACCGGTAAACGCGCTCTCGTATTGCCAGTATTTCTTCCGGACTTCGCGGAAGTAGGCGGTGATTTCCTGCAAAGCGCCCAGATCCAGGCCGGTATCGTATTCGCTGCCTGCCAGCGCTGCGACGATGCTTTCTGTGGAGGAATGGCTGGCGCCTTCCCCGAAAGCCGAATTGCAGGTGTCCAGGATGGTGGCGCCGCTCTCGACCGCCTTGATGAAACTCATGGCGGAAAGGCCAGAGGTGGCGTGGCTGTGCATGTGGATGGGCATGGAGATGGCCGCTTTGAGCGCTGTGACCAGTTCGCCTGCCTGGTAGGGTGTTAGCAGGCCAGCCATATCCTTGATCGCGAGTGTGTCGCAGCCCATGGCTTCCAGTTCACGCGCCATGGCGATGAAATAAGGGATGTCATGCACCGGGCTGGTGGTGTAGCAGATCGCTCCTTCAGCCATTTTCCCGGTTTTCTTGACGGCTTCGATGGAAACCTTCAGGTTGCGGATGTCGTTCATGGCATCGAACACGCGGAACACGTCCACGCCATTGTCAGCGGATTTCTGCACGAAGGCGCGCACCACATCGTCGGAGTAATGACGGTAGCCCAGCAGGTTTTGCCCGCGCAACAACATCTGGACGCGGGTGTTGGGCAGTGCTTTGCGCAGTTTTTTCAGTCGTTCCCAGGGATCTTCGCGCAGGAAGCGCACACAGGCATCGAAGGTTGCGCCACCCCAGGCTTCCAGCGACCAGAAGCCGATGTCGTCGAGTTTTTTGCAGATCGGCAACATGTCGTCGGTGCGCATGCGTGTAGCGATCAGGGATTGGTGTCCGTCGCGCAGAACGAGTTCGCTGATGAATACTTTGCTCATGCTTTGAGTCCTGAGATGAGTTTACAGACCAAGGTGGGCGGCGATGGCGGCAGAAATAGCTGCTGCCAGCCTGTCCTTGGGTGGTTTGACGACGTAGTGGGTGAGTTCCGGGTGCATTTCGACAAAGCTGGTGTCGAATGTGCCCGCGCGGAATTCCTTGTGCTGCAAAATTTCCTGGTAATAGGGGATGGTGGTCTTGACCCCGTAAACCACCATGTCGTCCAGCGCCCGCCTTCCCCTTTCCACCACGCTTTCCCAGGTCAGGTTCCAGACCGTGAGCTTTGCGCACATGGAATCGTAATAGGGGGGGATGACATAGCCGCTGTACATGGCCGCATCGGTGCGGACGCCGGGGCCGCCGGGGGCGTAGTAGCGGGTGATTCGCCCGAAGCTGGGAAGAAAGCCGTTTTTCGGGTCTTCCGCGTTGATCCGGAATTCCATCGCGTAGCCCCAGTGGCGGATGTCTTCCTGCTTGTACTGCAGGGGTAGGCCGCTGGCGATGCGGATTTGTTCCTGCACGATGTCGATGCCGGTAATGGTCTCGGTGATGGTGTGCTCGACCTGCAAGCGGGTGTTCATTTCCATGAAGTAGAACTGGTTGTCCGAATCAAGCAGAAACTCCACCGTGCCCGCGTTGACATAGGAAACCGCTTTGGCGGCCTCGACTGCCAGGTCGCCGATGTAGCGGCGCTGGGAATCGCTGAGTTGGGGGGAGGGAGCAATTTCGATCAGCTTCTGGTTGCGGCGCTGAATCGAGCAGTCGCGCTCGAACAGATGCACCACATTGCCAAAACGGTCGCCCAGGATCTGGACTTCAATGTGTTTGGGGTTGACGATGCACTTTTCCAGAAAGACTTCCGGTTTGCCAAAGGCTTTTCCCGCCTCGGAAACTACGCGATCATAGTTTGGAATCAGTTCTTCCTCGCTATTGCAGCGCCGAATCCCGCGCCCGCCGCCGCCGTTGGTGGCCTTGAGCATGACGGGATAGCCGATGTTTTTGGCCAGTTCGCAGGCTTCTTCCACACTTTCCAGGTTGTGCTCGCTACCAGGGATGACCGGAATTCCAGCGGCGATCATGGCTTTGCGCGCTTCGATCTTGTCACCCATCTGCTGGATCACTTCTGCCGAGGGGCCAATAAATATGATGTCACGTTTGGCACAAATTTCTGCCAGAACGGGATTTTCGGAAAGAAACCCATAGCCTGGATGCAATGCGTCGCAACCGGAAGCTACCGCCAGGTTGACGAGATTGTGCGCATTCAGATACCCGATGACCGGGTCGGAACCGATGTTGTAGGATTCATCCGCTTTTTTGACGTGCAACGCATGGCGGTCTGCATCCGAATAGATGGCGACCGACTTGATGCCCATTTCAGAACAGGCGCGCACGATACGCACGGCAATTTCGCCACGGTTGGCGATGAGGATTTTTTTGATCACGTTAAATCCGAATCCCGAATATTCAGGCTCGCATCATTACATGTCGAATCGCCAGCGTAAAGTATGGGCGATATGGGAGGTGAGGCTGCTTTTGACACAAAAAGGCAAAAATTGTAGAATGCCCGGCTTATGTCTGAACACGGTGCGCCTGTTGTAATAGATAACCTCGATTTTGCACGGCGTGCTGCGGTGCTGCGGGGGAAGCTGGCTTTTGGCCAGGGTGAGCTGGATTATACCCTGACTGGCAAAACTGGTGCGCGTGGCGAATCTGTACTGGTTTGTTCCGTGGATGGTGTTCTGGTTTTGCAGTGCCAGCGCTGTCTTGAAGATATGGAATATCCGCTGCACATTGTTTCGACTCTCAGGATCGTGGCGGGGAGTTCTGAATTCGATGTGCCGGAAGATGAAGACGAAGATGCCGACTCGGTGCCGTCAGATCCTGAAATGGATGTGAACGCGCTGGTCAAAGAAGAAGTTTTGCTGAATTTGCCGATTGCGCCCATGCATCCCAACCCGGTTTGCCAACAACGAAATCCGGCGGCGCAGGCAAAAGGTGAGAGACCCAATCCTTTCGGAGCCTTGGCGGCTTTGAAAGGGAATGTGAAATTCAAGGAGTAATGAAATGGCTGTTCAACAGAATAAAAAGTCCCCTTCCAAGCGTGGCATGCATCGTGCGCATGATTTTTTGACCAACCCGGCGCTGGCTGTTGAGCCAACCACGGGTGAAGTGCATTTGCGCCATCACGTGAGCCCTAGCGGCTTCTACCGTGGCCGCAAGGTCACGAGCGCCAAAGGCGAATAAGTCCAAAAGTATTCGCGACCGGGTTCCCGGTTGCCACTGAATGGATATTACCGTCGCGATTGACGCCATGGGCGGTGACCATGGCGCACATATCACAGTGCCTGCCGCGCTCAATATATTGAGCCGGTTTGCCGAAGTACATATCGTTCTGGTTGGATTGGCCGATGTTATCGAGGCCGAGTTGCGTGCGCGCAAAGCCGCGACAAGTTTGCGGCTGCGTATCCATCACGCCGGCGAGGTCGTCACTATGGACGACCCGCCCGCTGCTGCGCTGCGCAACAAAAAAGACTCGTCCATGCGTGTCGCCATCAATCTGGTCAAGAGTGGTGAAGCCAATGCCTGCGTCAGCGCGGGCAACACTGGCGCCCTGATGGCAATTTCCCGTTTTGTCCTGAAAATGCTGCCCGGCATCGAGCGGCCTGCGATTGCTTCCGTTTTACCCACCCTGAATGGCCATACCTACGTGCTTGACTTGGGCGCCAACGTGGACTGCACGGCTGAACATCTTCTCCAGTTCGGCATTATGGGTGCCATGCTGGTTTCTGCGGTCGATCACAAGGAACGTCCATCGGTGGGCTTGCTGAATATCGGCGAGGAGGATATTAAGGGGAATGATGTCGTCAAGCGGGCGGGCGAGCTGCTACGCGACAGTGGCCTGAATTTTTACGGTAACGTCGAAGGCAATGATATCTACAAGGGAACGACGGACGTCGTGGTTTGCGATGGTTTTGTCGGTAACGTCGCGCTCAAGGCTTCAGAAGGCCTGGCCAAAATGGTGGCCGAATTGTTGCGTCAGGAATTCACGCGCAACCTGTTTACAAAATTTGCCGCCCTGATGGCCAGACCCGTCATGAAGGCTTTCAAGAAACGCCTTGATCCACGTCACTACAACGGCGCCAGTTTATTGGGCTTGCGCGGCATCGTGATCAAGAGCCATGGCGGGGCAGATATTTATGCTTTTGAACACGCGATCGAGACAGCGATCGAAGAAGCGCGCAATGGCGTTCTGCGGCGGATTTCCGAGCAGATGGCGCTGTTGCATCACGAGCAGGGAGGGATCTGATGTTTTCGCGGATTACCGGAACCGGTAGCTACCTGCCAGCAAAAATTTTGACCAACCATGATCTTGAAAGCATGGTGGAGACCTCTCACGACTGGATCGTTTCGCGCACCGGTATTCACCAGCGCCACATTGCAGCCGACGACGAATCGACCAGTGATCTTGCCTTGCAGGCCAGTCGGCGCGCAATTGAAGCCGCCGGAATCGACCCGCAGCAGATTGATCTCATTATCGTCGGCACAACTACGCCGGATATGGTGTTCCCCAGCACGGCCTGTCTGCTTCAGAACAAACTTGGCATCCATAGCGGCGGGCCGGCATTCGATGTTCAGGCCGTGTGTAGCGGCTTCATCTATGCGCTTTCGACTGCCGATCAATTCATCCGCAGCGGCCAGAGCAAATGCGCGCTGGTGGTGGGTGCCGAAACCATGTCCCGTATCGTTGATTGGACTGACCGGAATACTTGTATCCTGTTTGGCGATGGGGCTGGTGCGGTCATTCTGCAAGCCAGCGAAACACAAGGCATCATTTCAACCCATCTGCATGCGGATGGCGGGTACAAGGATATGTTGACGGTGGCAGGCGGCGGTTGTGGTGTCAGCCGTTCTGGCGACCCCCGTATCCAGATGGATGGCGGTTCGGTATTCAAGTTCGCGGTGAGCGTGCTGGATTCGATAGTCGAAGAAACCCTGAGTGCCAACGGTATGCAGAAAGCCGACATTGACTGGCTGGTGCCGCACCAAGCCAATATCCGCATTATTCAGGCTACTGGCAAGAAACTGGGGTTGCCGATGGAACGCGTGGTGGTGACGGTGGACAGGCATGGCAATACCTCTGCCGCCTCCATTCCCCTGGCGTTGGATACAGCCGTGCGGGAAGGGCGAATTCAGCGCGGCGAGACTCTCCTGATGGAGGGCGTGGGCGGCGGCTTTACATGGGGTTCAGTGTTGTTACGTTGGTAGGACTTGGTAGGGAGAAGCAGGTGAAATTGGCATTCGTATTTCCCGGACAGGGTTCTCAGTCGATAGGCATGATGCAGGGATTCGCCGACTTATCCGTTGTGCGCGACACCTTCGCTGAAGCTGGCGATGTGCTCAAGCAGGATATCTGGGCCATGGTATCTGACGGCCCTCAGGACGTAATCAACCAGACTGTGAATACCCAGCCCATCATGTTGTGCGCTGGCGTGGCGGTCTATCGTGCATGGCTGGAAGTTGGTGGTCAGCAGCCCGGTTTCATGGCAGGCCATAGCCTGGGCGAATATACCGCTTTGGTCGCGTCAGGCGCGCTCTCCTTCGCTGATGCCTTGCCGCTGGTGCGCTACCGTGCGATTGCCATGCAGGATGCGGTTGCCGAGGGAAGCGGCGCGATGGCGGCTATTTTAGGGCTGGGTGACGATGCCGTGCGAGCAGCCTGCGCAGAAGCTGCGCAGGGCGAAGTGCTTGAAGCCGTTAATTTCAATTCGCCAGGACAGGTCGTGATCGCGGGCAACAAGGCGGCGGTCGAGCGGGGAATGGAAGCAGCGAAGGCCAGGGGCGCCAAGCGCGCCTTGCCGTTGCCGGTTTCTGTCCCATCACATTGCGCGCTGATGAAACCGGCTGCCGAGAAACTGGCTGCCTATCTGCAGGACGTCAAGATGCAGACGCCAGCCATTCCGGTGTTGCATAACGCCGATGTGCGCAGCTATTCGCAGGCAAGCGAAATCAAGGATGCGCTGGCGCGCCAGTTGTACCAGCCCGTCCGCTGGGTTGAGACAGTTCAGGCACTGGCTGCTGCTGGCGTGACGCAAATTGCAGAATGCGGGCCAGGCAAGGTACTGGCTGGATTGAACAAGCGTATCGTGTCGGACATGCTGAGCATCGCGCTGACTGACGCGGCAGCGCTGCAACAACTAAAAAATAGTTAAAAGGGGATGGAGATGCTTGATGGACAGGTCGCGCTGGTAACAGGCGCAAGCCGGGGTATTGGTCAGGCAGTTGCGCTGGATCTGGGCAAGAACGGGGCGACGGTCATTGGTACGGCAACCAGCGAGAGCGGTGCCGAAAAAATTACCGCCTATCTCAAGGACGCTGGCGTCAAGGGTGCCGGAATGGCGCTGGACGTCAACGACAAGGCGCAGGTTGTCGCGGTTCTGGAACAAATCAATAAAGCCTTTGGTGAAGTCGCCATTCTGGTCAACAATGCGGGCATTACGCGCGATAACCTGTTGATGCGCATGAAAGATGAAGAGTGGGATGCCATCATGGATACCAATCTGAAATCGGTATTCCGGCTCAGCCAGGCGGTGCTGCGTGCCATGATGAAAGCGCGCCGTGGGCGTATCATCAGCATCGCTTCGGTGGTGGGATGCATGGGCAACGCAGGCCAAACCAATTACGCAGCCGCTAAGGCCGGTATCATCGGTTTTTCCAAGTCGCTGGCGCGCGAGGTAGGTAGCCGCAATATCACAGTCAACTGCGTAGCGCCTGGTTTCATCGACACCGACATGACGCGCGCCTTGTCTGAGGAGCAGCGCAATGGTCTGCTCAGTCATATTCCACTGGCAAGATTGGGCCAGGTACAGGATATTGCTGCCTGCGTGACTTTCCTCGCTTCTCCCGGGGCAGGCTATGTGACGGGTGCCACGCTCCATGTGAACGGCGGCATGTATATGGATTAACTGGATTTATTTTGGGTATTTTCTGGACTTTGTTGGATGCTTTCAAAGTCTGCTAAAATACCGCGAATTTTTTCGTGCAACACAACAGAGGAAATCAAGATGAGCGACATCGAAACACGTGTTAAGAAAATTGTTGCTGAGCAACTCGGCGTGAACGAAGCAGAAGTCAAAATAGAATCTTCCTTCGTGGATGATCTGGGTGCAGATTCCCTCGATACCGTGGAATTGGTCATGGCGCTGGAAGAAGAGTTCGAGTGCGAAATTCCTGATGAAGATGCGGAAAAGATCACTACCGTCAAACAGGCCGTTGACTACGTCAACGCCCACCAGCAGTAAGCTGTTCCACTACCCAAACGGGAGTCGCTTTGACTAAACGCAGAGTAGTCATTACCGGTCTGGGGGCGATTTCTCCAGTCGGTATCGGTGTAGATGAAACCTGGGCTGGTATCGTGGCAGGAAAATCCGGCATTGCCCGGATTACCCGCTTCGATCCAACCAATTTTGCCACGCAAATTGCGGGCGAGGTCAAGGACTTCGATGTCACACAATACCTGACCGCAAAGGAAGCGCGCCGCATGGATATCTTTATCCATTACGGCATGGTGGCTGGCATCGAAGCCATCAAGGACTCCGGCATCGAAGTGACACCCGAAAACGCCGAACGCATCGGCGTGAATATCGGCTCAGGCATCGGTGGCTTGCCGATGATTGAGGACACTCACAGCACCTTTACCGAGGGCGGGCCGCGCAAGATTTCTCCGTTCTTCATTCCCGGCACGATCATCAACATGATTTCAGGCAACCTGTCCATCATGTTCGGCATGAAGGGCCCCAACCTTGCTGTTGTCACGGCCTGCACCACAGGTTTGCACGCCATCGGCATCGGCGCGCGCACCATTGCCTATGGCGATGCCGACATGATGGTCTGTGGCGGCGCAGAATCGACGGTTTCTCATCTGGCCATTGGAGGGTTTTCCTCTGCCAAGGCGTTGTCTACCCGCAATGACGATCCGGCGACGGCAAGCCGTCCGTGGGACAAGGACAGGGATGGTTTTGTGCTGGGCGAAGGTGCTGGCGTGCTGGTGCTGGAAGAATACGAACATGCCAAGGCGCGCGGCGCGAAAATTTATGCCGAGCTGGCCGGATTCGGGATGAGCGGCGATGCCTATCATATGACGGCGCCGGACACCGACGGCCCCAAGCGTTCGATGGTCAACGCCATGCGCGATGCCGGCGTCAATCCGGACGAGGTGGACTACGTCAATGCGCATGGCACCTCCACCCCTCTGGGCGACAAAAACGAGACGCAAGCCATCAAGCTGGCCTTCGGAGACGCATCCGGCAAACTGGTTGTTAATTCGACCAAGTCCATGACTGGCCATCTTCTGGGGGGCGCGGGCGGGCTGGAGTCTGTCTTGACCACGCTGGCCATCCATCACCAAATCTCACCGCCGACCATCAATATTTTTGAGCAGGATCCAGAATGCGATCTTGATTACTGCGCCAATACGGCGAGAAATATGAAAATCGATGTGGCCTTGAAAAACAATTTCGGTTTTGGCGGCACAAACGGGTCGCTGGTTTTTCGGCGGCTCTGAAGAACTGGCGTGCCAGCCTTTGCGCTACCAGGTGCGCCTCCCGATTTACTGGCGCTGCATGCCGCACAACCGCAGCGTTACCCCTTCCTGCTGCAAAGTCTCGGCGGCTCAGGCCGCTGGGACATACTTTTTTCGTTCCCCCTGCAACATATCCCTTACTTTTCAGACGCTGAAAACGAAGCTTTTCTGACCCGGCTGGATCGCCTGTGGCATATGGCTGCGGCTCATGCCTCGGTCGAGCATGATCTTCCCTCTTTGCCTTTCCGGGGCGGCTGGTTTCTGTATTGTGCTTATGAGTTGTTGCGTGAATTCGAGCCTTCTGTCGATCCCCGCCATGATGAAGCCCAGCCGCTTGCATGGCTGACGCGCATCCCCGCTGCGGTGATCATTGATCGGGAACAGGGGCTGTCCTGGTTTTTCGCGGAACAGGGGCATGAATCCTGTTTCCCTGCCTTGCAGCAGGATCTGTCCTCACTAAGCGAATTTCAGACCAACCTGCGTGTTGATGACTTGCAGGAAGAGGATGCTGAACAGTTTCTGCAAGGCGTCAGACGGATCAAGCACTACATACAGGAGGGTGATGTTTTTCAGGTCAATCTGGCGCGCCTCTGGCAAGCGAACTTGAGCAGCGGGAATGCCGCCAGCCTTTATGCCAGACTCCGAGAAAAAAATCCGGCGCCCTTTGCCGGACTGGCTGATTTTGGCGACTGGCAGATTATCAGTTCCTCGCCGGAAAGGCTGGTCAGGCACCGCTCTGGAATGCTGGAAACGCGCCCGATAGCAGGCACGCACCCCCGTGCCGCCCTGCCAGAAGATGATGCACAGGTGAAACTTGCGCTGGTATCCAGCGCAAAGGAGCGTGCAGAGCACATCATGCTGGTCGATCTCGAGCGCAATGACCTGGGAAGAATCTGCCAGCCCGGCAGCGTGTCGGTTGAAGAGTTGATGGCAGTTAACAGCTATGCGCATGTGCACCACATCGAGTCCAGTATCAAGGGTCAGTTACGCGAGGGCGTGACGCCGGGCCAGATTATTCGGGCGCTCTTTCCTGGTGGCACGATTACCGGTTGCCCCAAGGTCAGAACCATGCAGATTATCGCGGAGCTGGAGACCAGTCCCCGCTTGGCCTATACGGGTAGCATGGGTTATCTGAACCATGACGGCAGCCTGGACCTCAATATTCTGATCCGGACATTCATGCTCCAAGGCGAGCGTCTGACTTTCAAGGCCGGTGCCGGAATTGTCGCCGATTCAGAACCCGAACGGGAACTGGCCGAGACCCGTGCCAAGGCCAAGGGCTTGTTGCGATCACTAGGATTGGAAGGCGGATTGGAAGATAGTTGACCCCAAGCGTTTTGCCGTTCAGAGTAGCAAGCAGTCCGCGAATCAAGGAAAGCAAAATGGCCAACATCCAGGCACTCACCCGACCCAGAGTTTTCGACCAGGAATCGCTGGAAGATTTCGTCAATGCCCTGTCAGACCGTGCACCTGAAATTGAAAAGGACATGGCCCGGCTGGCAAAGGCGCCGACTGACCGGGTTGTCATCGCTGACCTGTTCCGTTCCCTGCACAATATCAAGGGCGATGCCGCCCTGTGCAAGCTGGAAATCGGCATTCAGGTTACCCACCCGATTGAATCCCTGCTGACACGCTTGCGAGCCAAGGAATTGAGTTATTCGCCCTTGCTGGGCGAGGTGATTCTGTTGGCGATAGACCGGCTTGAACTGGCGATGGAGGCGCTGATGGCGAGGCGCCCGCTCGGCCAACTCAAGCTGGTTGCGCTGGTCGAAGGGCTGGAACGCCTGGCCGTTGTCCCGCAGGCGGAGATGGATGGGTTGGCAACCCGAATCGTCAAGGATGTAACGGGTTTTCAGCCCAGTTCAGTAGCCAAGCGGGTCAGCCTCGAAGCCATTGTTCGAGATGTGCCCGAGAGTGCTGATTCAGGTGATCTGGTTTTTTTTCGCTTGCTGGCGCTGCAATTCGAGTCGCGCTCACCGTTTTTTCTGGGGCGCACGGAGCGTTTGCTGGAACTGGCGACGGACACCAACCAGCAAGCCGGTTCGCCAGTTAATGCCATGCAGCTTGAGGCAGCCGTTTACCTGCACGATATCGGCATGATGTTTTTGCCCGAATCCACCTGGTTCAAGTCCGGAAAGATGTCCGTGCAGGAACGTCTGCATCTGCACCAGCATCCTCTGTTCAGTGCAGGTTTGCTGGAGCGCATGCCAGGCTGGAGTGAGGCGGCCGAAATGGTGCGACAGCATCATGAAATGCCCGATGGCGGCGGTTACCCAGGTGGGCTGAGCGACGACGTTATCTGCCCTGGCGCCAGGATTCTGGCTATTATCGACGCCTTTGAATCAGTGACACTCAAACACAGTGAACGCGGACAGAAACGCTCCATTCTGCGTGCCATCGCCGAAGTGAATGCCTGCGACAAACAGTTTGCGCCAGAATGGATAGAGCCATTCAACGCCGTGGTGCGGCGTATGCTTGAATCATAAAGATGGGTGCCGACATGAAAATTAAACAGGAAGATTTCATCAGCAGTATTGCCGATGCGCTGCAATACATCTCCTATTATCACCCCGTGGACTACATCCAGGCGCTGGGCGAGGCTTACGAGCGGGAGGCTTCACCTGCCGCGCGTGATGCTATCGGACAGATTCTGACCAACTCGCGCATGTGTGCCGAGGGACGGCGACCGGTCTGCCAGGATACCGGCATTGTGGTGGCTTTCATCAAGATTGGCATGGATGTGCGCTGGGAAAGCTCGGTCAGCATCGCCGACATGGTCAATGAAGGCGTGCGGCAAGCTTATCTGAACCCGGAAAACCCGCTGCGCGCGTCCATCGTATCCGACCCGGCGGGTGCGCGCAGGAACACTCGTGATAACACGCCTGCCGTGATTCATTACGAAATGGTTCCCGGCGATCGGGTCGAAATCACGCTGGCGGCCAAGGGCGGCGGTTCCGAGAACAAGGCTCGGTTCGCCATGCTCAACCCTTCAGACAGCATCGTCGATTGGGTGCTGAATACCCTGCCGGGGATGGGGGCGGGCTGGTGTCCCCCTGGAATTTTGGGTATCGGCATCGGCGGGACAGCCGAAAAGGCCTTGCTGCTGGCCAAGGAAGCCCTGATGGAGCCGATCAATATTCATGAACTGATGGCAAGAGGCGCGAGCAATAAACTGGAAGAACTTCGCCTTGAGCTGTTCGAAAAGGTCAATGCGCTGGGTATCGGCGCACAAGGCCTGGGTGGGCTGACTACCGTGGTGGACATAAAAATCCGCGATTACCCCACTCACGCCGCCTCGCTGCCTGTGGGGATGATTCCCAATTGCGCAGCGACACGCCACATTCATTTTACGCTCGACGGTTCCGGGCCAGCCTCGCTGATTCCCCCCTCGCTGGACGATTGGCCCAAGGTGGACTGGAAACCCGCAGCCGATGCGCGCCGGGTCGATCTGGAGACGGTTACCCAGGCGGATATCGAAACCTGGAAACCTGGCGAGACCTTGTTGTTAAACGGCAAGTTGTTGACTGGCCGGGATGCTGCTCACAAGCGGATAGCCAGCCTGTTTGCCGAAGGAAAAAGCCTGCCGCCGGGCGTGGATTTTACCAATCGTTTTATTTATTACGTCGGGCCGGTCGACCCGGTGCGTGATGAAGCAGTCGGCCCCGCCGGTCCCACGACCGGCAACCGCATGGACAAATTCACCGACATGATGCTGGATAAAACCGGACTGATCGGCATGATAGGCAAAGCCGAGCGCGGCCCCGCAGCAATTGAAAGCATTCGCAAGCACAGGGCCGTCTATCTGATTGCAGTGGGCGGCGCCGCCTATCTGGTCGCCAAAGCCATCAAGGCTGCCCGAGTGATCGCCTTTGAAGACCTGGGCATGGAGGCCATTTACGAATTTGTCGTGCAGGACATGCCGGTGACAGTTGCGGTGGATGCCGCCGGTACTTCGGTGCATACCACCGGGCCGGCAGAATGGCGGGCCAGGATAGGCAGTATCCCTGTTGTGCCGGGTTAACATATCCATTTTTGCTGTGGACGAGATGCCGGTAAAGTCTGTCACACTGTGTGCGGAGAAGGGGATCCAGAATGGCTGACGAAAGTGCATTGTCCGGCTTGAGAAGCCTCTCTCTGGACGATTTGACCCGCTATAAAGCGGTCGTGAATCAGAGTCAGCGTATTTGCTGGCAGCACTATTTCCCGTTCTTGTTTTTCGCTTCCCGCAAGGACAATAACGAATTTCTGATTTCCGAAGAAAGCGGGTCTGTCTGCATATATTGGCTGAGGCAGGAGGACGTCGGTCCCAGGCTGCATCTGTTTCTGCTGCCGATGCCTATGAATGTCGCAGTGTTGAAAAGCAGCCTCGCACGGTGTAGGGATTTCAACCACAGCAAGAGAGCGACAGTCCGCCTGGTGGATGAGGAGGACATTGGGGTGGGGGCCAGTATCGAGGGGGCGAGCATGGTCCTGATGTGCTCGGAATATCTTTATGACCCCAAATTCTACCGATCCATGAGCGGTGGGAAAACGAGGGAACTGCGCCACAACCTTGCCAAGGTATCAGCCCTGGGAGATGTGGAGGTCAGGCCCTACGCGCCTGAGGATGCAGCAGCCTGTCTGATATTGCTGGATGAATGGTGGGAGCTACAAAAAAGCAAACACGAGGCCTTTAGCTATGGACGCTACACCAAGACCTGCCTGAAAAGAGCTGCGGAATTCGACCCCAGTGACCTGTTCGGAAAGGTGGTTCTGGTAAACGGGAACATCCGTTCTTTCGGTTTTGCCGGAGAAATGAGGAAGGGACTGGGCAACTTGTTCATCACCTATTCCGATCATACCATCAAGGGGCTGCACCATTTCCTGATCTGCCGCTTGCTGGCAAATATGGAGGGGTGCGAGCTGGTCAATTCCAGCCGGGCCGATACGGCGGGTGTCCAGCATGCGAAGGAAGCGCTGAGCCCGATTTCGATGCACCAAGTTTACCGCATCCATCAGTCGTCGACTTGATCAAAGCTTTTCTAGCTGGTGGCGGTAAAGTAAGGCCGAGATATTGTGCTGAATATAGTCAATGCGAACCTCGTTTTTTCTGTGGTCATCTCCCCCCCGAATGAATGCGCCGGTATCGAGCTGGAAGCGTAACTGTTCGCCGAGGTTGAGGTCGATGGCTTCCAGGCATGCAATTCTGAGACCCGCCAACTCTTGGCTGCACTTACCTTGATCGAGCAAGCGCACGAAAGCCAGCAAGCCTTCCGAGCGGCATGCGGTAGGCGTGCTCCGCCCCCAGGAACGATATTCCGGGAAGTCCAGAATATGCCGCACGATCTTGCCGGCGTGACGCGCATAGTTTTCGTTCCAGCGATACTGGCACAGCAGTTCAAGCGCGTAGAGCATCCAGTGAGACTGCTCCGCAGCGCCGTAATCCGAGGGTGCCAGCGCGTCTTCGCTGCGTATGACCGCCTCCAGCCAGCGCTCATCTCCGCTCGCCTCGAAAAGATGAAGCAGCGCCAGCAAGGCTTCACCAGTGTAGTACATGGATTTGAAATCGGAGACCTTTCCACTCTTCAGGTAGCGCTTGTGCACAAAGTCGCCGTCCGCCTTCCAATCCTTCAGGATGTATTTCCCCAGTGACTCGGCAAGCGTTTTCAGGATGCCGTCCCCCGTTGCGCGGTAAACCGACAGCATCGCCAATATCGCCAAGGCATTGCCGCCCAGTTTGATACTGTTGTCCTCGGCTATACAGGCATAGCGGTAATCGGGCGAGAACTTCATGAATTGGTTTAGCAAATAGGTGACCGCTCGAGTGCCGGATGCCACGATATCCTTTTTCTGGTCGCTGTGCCCGCTGACCTCCAGCATGGCCCACACCGCGCCACAATGTCGCAGTACGTTGTAGCCTTCGGCAACACTTCCTGAAACTGGGTCAAACCTATACTTGAAGCGCCCGTCCTTGTCGACCAGTTGAGCCAAGTAGGTTGCTCCAGACAGTGCAATATCCAGATTAGACATGTTTGTTTTCCTGCCAAGATCCGTTGTGATGAGTGGTGAAACAAGTTTATAAAAGGTAAAATATGGCCCGAGCCCTTATATCCAAAGGCAGTGTCATGAACAAGCGCATTTCACAAATGTACCGTGTTCTGGTTTCACTCGCGCTGTTGTGGGCTTTTTTTCTCCCGGTCGGAAGTATCGCCGATGCCACTGCATTGCCAGCGGGAAGCTCACAGCTTCTATCGGAATATAATCCCGAACAGTCCTATTTTCCAAGCAAATTATGGCTCAAGGCATCCTCGCCAGAGCTGCTGGGATGGTCTTCCGAGAAACTCAATGATGCTCGGGAGTACACCTCGACGCTTAATACCTCCGCAGTCGTCATTGTTGAGAACGGGGTGATCGTGGATGAATGGGGTGAAACCCAAACCCGGTACAAGCTTCATTCCGTGCGCAAGAGCCTGATGAACGCCCTGTATGGCATTCAGGTCGATGCCGGAAAAATACATCTTTCCGACACACTGGAAACCCTGGGAATCGATGAGTGGGTCTCGCCGCTCAGTGCAGATGAAAAACAGGCGACCATAGCCGAGTTGCTGCAGGCTCGTTCCGGCGTGTACCACCCAGCCGCCTATGAAACCTACAATATGCGCACCAAGAGGCCCACGCGTGGCAGCCATCCCCATGGAAGCTACTGGTTCTACAACAATTGGGATTTTAACTCGCTAATCACCATTTACGAGCGGCAGACCGGTACCAGGATGGGCGAGGCGTTTTACGCACAGATTGCCCAACCCTTGAAAATGGAACAATTCCGCCTCTCCGACACACGCCATCTATACGAGCTGGAAAAATCCCACCATCCGGCCTTTCTCTTTCTCATGAGCGCACGGGATCTTGCCCGTTTTGGCCTGCTTTATCTGCGCAAGGGAAGGTGGAACAAGCAGCAGATATTGTCAACAAAGTGGATCGAGGAGAGCATGGTCGCCTACTCTTCGACCAAGCGAATAAATCATTTATCTGGCTATGGTTATCTGTGGTGGATTGGCACGGATAGATACGCTGCTTTAGGAAGTGGAGGTCAAACCCTTATGATTATTCCGAGGTGCCGGCTGGTTATTGTGCATCTGGCTGAAAGGCTTGGCAGAAGCGATCCGCTGGCGCACTACCAAGCCGGCAAGCTTGTCGACCTCATCTTGGCGGCACAACCGGCTAGCAATTGCGAGAGAGAAGACTCGGGAAAATGATGCCTGAAATGTGTATGTTCCCTTATTTATGTGGGCCCGGGCCGACTTGAATGGAGATGGCGATGAGTTTACGGACAATTGGTTTTCTTTGCGATGCCCGCTTGGTGCGCCACCCTTTTAGCAATCATCATGCGGCTACCTTGGACCGCGTCGTTCCCATGTCGGATACATTAAAAGAACTGGGCGTGGAACTGTTTCTTTTCTCGCCTCACCATGTTGATGCCCGCCATGCGGAGGCGTCGGGTTTCGTGCTGGAGAATGGAGATTTCATCCAAGCCACCCGATCTGTTCCCAGGATCAACGGCAACTGGTATTTCAACCTTTATCCAAAGGAAAAGAATCCGGCCAACATGTCAATGGCAGAGTTTATAAAATGGGGGCAGAGCCGGGATATTAATGTTTATCCCTCGTTGGATTTTTCCATTCTCGTTAACGATAAATACGCTAGCTACCAGGCGATTTCACGACTCATTCCGAACGTGCAGCCTTATAGCGAGATATTCAATTTTTCCATAGCCCAGCTTGAGCATTTTCTCAGCATACATACAAGAGTCTTTCTTAAGCCCCGTTATGGCGGCCATGGCGATGGAATTGTTGTTCTGGATAGAGCTGCAAAGGAACTCTGCGCGCGCTTTTATTTGAGCGGCATGCGCTGGTTGGCCACGACCACATCCCTCACCACCTTTATCCTGAGCATGAAGAAGCTCACTGGAACTGCACAATACATCATTCAAACGGGGATCGATACCGAGACCTATGATGATAGGGTTTTTGATGTGCGCGTCATGCTGGTAAATAACGGCCACAACTGGATCTATTTTCCCTTTATTCGCCTGGGGGGGGCAAGCAATGATGTCTCGAATATCGGGCAGGGGGGGACTGCAGAGGAGGCTGTGCAGATACTCGAAAAGCTTTACTCTCGACCGATAGCTGAAGCGATACTAGCTAATATAAAGCATTTTTCGATGCAAATAGCCTCGCACCTCAGCCAGCAATTTCCGCCCGGGATTTCCGAGTTGGCCCTGGATATCGTTTTAGACAAGGACCAGCGCCCCTGGCTCATTGAGATCAATATCCAGCCGGCCATGGGGTTTCCCGGAGTTGTGAGGAAGGATGCGTATTACCTGACTTATCAAGATATATTTCACCCGAACGAGGAAGAAATGCCCGTTTACGAAAAATATACGAAGCCCTATGGCCAGTGCCTGGCACAATATTTTTATTCTCAATTGAATGAAACCTCTCGGCCCGTCAAACAGGAATAGGGCGTGTTAACATTAACTTCATGCCTGCGAAATTAGCGTTAACACGCTTAGTCAGACTGCACCCAGATCCAGTTGGAGAAAATTGCCGAATTCGTCCACGCCGACTGTAATGCCGCTAAAAAGCTCACTGTGCTGATTATCCTTGGAAAAAAGTAATGCACATACTTCTTCGAACTCCTTATCGGTAACAAAGCGCGTCTGGTATCCTGTTTGCAGGTTATCCGTCACAATGGGGAACAACTCCAAAGCACGATGCAGGATGTTGCCTTCGAGCCTAATTGCCAGCCTTGCGAGAAGGCTGTAAGGAGGCGCGTGGTAGTCCTTGTAACGGCCAGGCGAGTTGAACATGAAGTTGCCGATGCTGAAAATAATCCATTTGCTTTCCCGCCGTTCGATTTCCTGAAGCATGTGAGCCCCATGCCCGATAACCAGATCGGCGCCGGCTTGCAGGAGTTCGTCCGCCACCCTGGATTGCATGGCGGTTTTCCACTTGTAATTGGGCCCCCAGTGGGGAAATGCGATGACAAACCAGTCTGGGTCATTTTGCTTGAGTTCCCTGATGACCCGCATTGTCCTTTCATCCAGCGCGCAAAGCCCGCCCTGACCAGGTTTCGCATAACATCCGAATTTCTCGTCGCCGGCCTTGCTGTAGTCATAGGCGCCAACCACGGCCATTTTGAAGGTTCTATTGCCAACCGGAGTCTGCAGTAGGAGGGGAAGGCAAGCATCCTCATGGCTGCGCCCGGCGCCAAAATATGTCATGCCAAAACGGTCCAGTGTATCCAGGGTCTGCTCATACCCTTCCCGCCCATAGTCGAAGCAATGATTGTTTGCGAGTCCCACCACCTTGATGTTGCTCTGAAGAAGATGACGTGGAGCATGATTGATATCTGACCAGTGAATGAAACTCTTCATACCTTGGAAGGGCGATCGTTCAAGATTTGTCAGCGGGGTTTCAAGGTTCGCAATGATCAAATCAGCGCTGGTTAGCATCCCTTTCATTTTCTCGAGCGGATATTCGTAGCCCCTGTCGCGCAAAATATTACCTTGCCCCCGGTCCTCGCATTTCGCTTGGTAGTTTTCGCCAAAGCTCGTGTCGCCTGCAAAGACGATGTCCAGACGTTTAAGGTCGTGGCGTTGATCCTCGCCCAGCGCCACCAGTCTGCCTGGCAAGGTTGACTTTACTAGGCTGTATTCGTGCCGGGGAGAGGGCTTCTCACATTCCATATCCAGCAATGCTTTAACGACGGGTGAAGTCATCTCATGTGAACGAAGTGACCCCTTGACCAGCACCACATCCCCGGCTTTTACTTCCTTCACCACGGCAGCAGCGAGTTCCATTCCATTGCTTCCATGCAATCCCAGTAATTCCGGGGGCAAACGATCGCGCAAATGCCTCATGTCGTCGCCAATGGTGAATAACTTATCCACTCCTGCCTCCAGGACCGGTGGCGCTAGCGAGGCATGCAACTGAGGTGAACTGTCCCCCAATTCCTTAATTGCGCCAAGGACAGCGATGCGACGGCCATTGGCTGCGGGTTTTATCAGATTCAACACGGCAAGGCCTGCTTGTATGGAGGCCGGATTGGTACTGAAAGAATCATCGATAAGATCAAACCATCCGCCGCTTGTTTCAATGCGGTGTCGCTCGGTACGCTGAGGCAAGCCTGCGAAAAGGGCCAGATCTGCCGCCGCTTTCTTTACATCCGCAGCCAGTGCGTTTACTGCGGCCAGAACCGCCAGACTATTCATGATCATATGGCGGCCGGGTTGAGCTAGCGCATAGTCGGTTTCCACGCCCTCTACAAACGCCCGAACACGGCTGCCGTCACCGTTCATGTCAAAGGACAATGCCCGAACCTCCGCTTCGGGATGGAAGCCAAAGCTGATGATCCTGCTCACGCCCTTGGATTTGGCGGCTTTGCTCAAGTACTCGAAGAATTCGTCATCCCGATTAAGGATGGCGCACCCTCCCGGCTCCAAGCCGTCGAATAACATGGCCTTCTGACGGGCCACCCCCTCCAGGGTCTGGTAGGACATCAGATGGTCAGGAGCGATCAGGGTCACGATCGCCACGTCCGGTCTGGCAATTAAGTATTTGGGCGGTCGGGATGCAGGTTGTGGAGGGTCGGCGGCATATTCATAAACCCCAAATGCTGCGTCTGCCGGCGTTTGCGCCAGGCTCAAGGGCACGCCTTCATCATGATTGAAGTTGAGTCGGCTTGCTGCTGTTGGCCCTTGGCGTTCCAATACGAACTTCAGCGCTTCCTTGGTGGTGGATTTGCCTGAGCTGCCAGTGATGCAGACGACCTTTCCTTTAATGCGTCGTCGGGCATATTGGCCCAGCGCATCGAGGGCGTCTCGGGTGTTTTCTACCAACAGCAGGGGGAAACCGGGGGGAGCGGAATCAGGTATGAAATCCACGATCGCTGCTACGGCCCCGCGAGAAGGAAGGTCCTTCAAACAGTCATGATTGTCCGGGTAGGAGCCGCCCCATTTTTGTTTGCTGGTGGTGATAAAAACATCGCCCTTGCGTACTTGATTGGAGTAGTAACAAACACCATAGGCCTTGACCGATTCCATGCCGCTCTCAAGCCAATTTCCACCTGTTGCCCGGGCAAGTTCCTCGCTGGTCCAGGCAGCGGGGGGCAGATACTCCCCTGTTCCACTATGTGAAACGGAGTGGGTTGACGCTGTAAGCTGGTTTACCGGGGAATGGGATGGTTCCGACTGGGTGTGGAGCTTTGCGGCGACGGTTTCAGTGCTAACGGGTTTTTTTTTATGTGTCTTCGCGGCTTTCGCCAGAAGAGCCTTTACCGTCGGTGCGGTATTTTCATGCGTGCGACAGGAACCTTTTACCAAAATCACATCCCCGGCCCGGATTTCTGCCGCTACTGCGGCTGCGAGTTCAACCCCATTGTCACAATGCGCAGCCAGAATTTCCTCTGGAAGATTCTTACGCAAATGTTGCATATCATCGCCAATGGTAAACAATCTTTCCACCTGTGCCGCCTTCACCGCGTCAGCGAGAGCTGCATGAATCGCCGGGGAGTCCTTGCCCAGTTCCTTGATTTCGCCTAACAAAGCAAGATGCCGTCCACCTGCACCGGGTTTCGTCAGACTCAAGACATCCAGTCCGGCGCGGATGGAGGCGGGGTTTGCGCTGAAAGAATCGTCGATGATGTCAAAGTGGCCATTTTTAACCTCAACGCGATGGCGCTCAACGCGCTGTGACAGACCAGCATAATTGCCCATATCGGTGGCTGCCTGTCGCACATCCGCCCCGACCGCTTCCACTGTGGCCAGTGCAGCCAGGCTGTTCATGATCATGTGACGGCCCGGTTGCGTCAGTTTGTATTCGACAGGAGTGCCGTGAATCAAGGCGTTAACGTGGCTACCTTCCTCGCTCATTTCAAAGGAAGTGGCGCACACATCCGCCTCCGGGTGGGTACCAAAGCTGACGATCCTGCGCACACCCTTGGCCTTGGCAGCATCGCAGAGTCGACCGTATAAGGGGTTGTCACGATTCAGGACCGCAATTCCTCCTGGAACCAATCCGTCGAACAGCAAGGATTTTTGGTCCGCAACGCCTTCCAGAGTCTTATAGAACATCAGGTGATCGTGTTCAATCGTGGTCACCACTGCCACATCGGGACGGGCAATCATGGCCTTGGGCAACGTTACGGCTGGGGCGTCGACGCAGAACTCATAAACGCCATAAGCCGCATCAGCAGGGGTTTGGGCAATGCTCAAGGGCACCCCATCGCCATGATTGAAATTTTTCTTGCTGGCGGTGGTAATTCCCTGCCGTCCGAGCACGAAATGCAACATTTCCTTAGTGGTCGATTTTCCGGCGCTGCCGGTGACGCAAATCGCCTTTCCCTTGAGGCGTCCCCTGGCAAAACGGCCCAGGTTTTTCAGCGCTTCATGGGTATTTTCCACCAGTAGTATCGGCAGGCCATCTGGGGAATTGTTTGGCAGACGATCGACAATTGCCGCGACAGCGCCGCGATCAAGCATCTTTTTCAGATAAGGGTTTGTATCGGGAAAAACCTTCTTCCAGCGCTCCGGGCTAGTGGTGATGAACACGTCGCCACGTTGCAATTGACCTGGGTAATAGCAGACCCCGCTGGCTTCGATACCTTCCCCGCCACCTCCAATCCATCTCCCGCCCGTTGCCAGGGCAAGCTCCTTTCCCGTCCACAAGGGAGGAAGTATCACCGGTTTGTCAGATTTTACGGAAAAATTGGCAGCTCCGGTTTTAAGTTGCGTCAGGCTCCGGCAGCAATGACTCGGATTTTCGGAAAGAATGCCCAGCCAATCATCCGGTTGCAGGGCCGTCCAAGCAACAAACAGGGCTGCATCCTCATCCTCACCCTCGCCGATTTTTCCCCGGGAAATACCCCGTTTCAGCAAGGCGCTGATGGCAAGTTGACGCGTCGGCTGGCTTCCATGGATGACAAGCAAATTAAGGGCGAGCAAGAATGAGTCGCTGATTTTCGTTTCAGCCAGAAGGAAGGACGCAGGGATGATTACAACTTTTCGGTCAATGCTCCCGGCTTTCGTCGCCAAGCCGGCGATCTGCCGGAGACTGCTGCTAAGTGCCGGACTGAGCAACACGGTAAAAGGCTTGTTCTGAAACTCCATGACTCCGCTTGCCATGGACAGAAAAGGCGTTTCCAGTATTTCCAAGCCCCTGGCAAGCTGAGCGGACTGTTCCCCCATGCTCAAGGCAGCGGCTGAAGCACACATGGCGCTTCTGATTCTTGCGGCACGATCACGCCCGTTCAATATGGGAACCTTGGCTACATCAAGGAAAGGCTGGATTTTTCCCCCAACATGCAGCATTATTTTTCCACCCGAACCTTGCTGCTGAAAAAACATTGCCCGCCCACCTAGCCGTACATGCTCCCGAACTACCGCGTTCTCCTGCTCCAGTGAAATGTAGAAGATGCGCCCAGGGGGAATGTCTTTTACGATGGTGACGCAGGAAGCATCATCGGCGTTAACAATGATGGTGTTATCCACTACGGCGAAAACATTTCGAATGGCCGCAGCCAGTTCTGTTGCCTGGGAGACATCGCCGCTGGCCTTGTTGCGCTCCAAACCAAGCAGTATGGCGACATGGCATGGTTCAAACCCAAGTCCGCCGTCAAGCAGTTCGTGATAAGGGACTTCAAATATCGCGGCATCCACGCTTGGATCCCTTAATATCAGGTTTGCCAGCATCGTTGTGGAAGGGACTTCCCTGTCATTGCGCTGCTCGCCGCCGACATAGCCCCTATGGTTGGCGGAAATGCCTACGGTCTTTCCACTGAAGGACAACAGGTGTGCCAGCATGAAGGCAGTGACCTGCTTGCTTTGATGTCCAAAAACAGCAGTGATGGGGATGCTGTTCGCAACGCCTTCCGGAAACAGCGTTTCCAGGATCCTGCCTGCCACGTCCCTCTTTTCACCCGTTTCCGGAGCGATATGCAGACGCAATCCCGGCAGCGCGTTGACTTCGCAAATGGCACCACCGGCAAGCTTGTATGAACGGGTTATATCCGGCGTAATGAAATCCACTCCCGCCACGTCCAGTCCGACAGCCTTGGCTGCCCTGATCGCCATGCGCTTGTTGTCCGGATGGACTGTGTCGGTCACGTCAAGAGGCACCCCCCCCGTGGAAAAGTTTGCCGTGGACCGCAGCAGCACCCTTTCCCCTTCCTGGGGGGTGGTTTGCAGCGTATAACCTTGCCTTCCCAGTACTTCTTCTACAGCCTCGTCAAGCTTGATCTTATATAGCAACCTGCCATCTCGCCTCGGGCGCTTGTTTTCTTCAGCTACCAGCGACTGGATATCAGTATTGCCATCCCCGACCACGTGAGCGGGTACACGCTCCGTCGTGGCGATGACGTCTTCATCGACCACAAGAATCCGAAAATCTTTCCCTGGAATAAAGCTTTCGACAACGACAAAATCAGAGTGCTGTTTTGCTCTGCGGTAAGCACTTTCTATTTCTATTGGGTCACAAATGTTGGCAGTGACACCTTTTCCCTCCGAGCCCGAAAGTGGCTTCAGCACCAGCGGAAAACCGATCCTGTTTGCGGCAGCTGTCGCTTCTCCAAGCGAGTGTGCAAGTTCTTGCCTGGGCACGGGTAGGCCAAGTTGCCCCAACAAGACAGCAGTTATCGCCTTGTCGCCAGCAATTTTCGCAGCGATCAGGCTTGTTTCAGACGTTACGGCAGAGCGGCTTCTCTTTCGTAAGCGGCCATTTCCAAATTCCAGTATGCCCCTGCCAATGCAGCGCCAGGGAATACTCTTTCTTTCGGCGTCACGTGCGTAGGCTTCCGAGTCAAAATTCAATCCTTCTTGTTGTGCTTTTCTGACAACATTTCTGACTTTATTTTGAGTGAGCAGAACCTCCTCATCGCCCACGTTGTTGCCTTCTTGCGGCCTGAGTATGTTCGCAATAGTCAAAGAAAGAGTCAATGCGCGACGCGAGAGATATCTATCGCGCATCTGCGCAAACAGTACCCACTGTCCCGGTTTTTCCGCCGATTGAATTTCAGCAAAGTCCAACGGTACTCCCATAATTTCATGGATTCTGAGAAATATTTCCAAGAACGTCCGCTTCCAGGTGGGCATTTCTCCGCTGGAATTGCTTTGGACAAAAGCTGCCCAGCGGTCGTTTGGTGGAGCATTTTCGGACAATGCAAGCAGGCCGGTGGTCGCGGAAAACGAGATGCTTTCTATCCCTTCCGCCGCGATGACATAGCGGGCCACGGATTGCCTGGAAAATAAATTCGGTCCTGTATACACCGTGGTTTTCGAAATTTTCATGAAAAATATTCCTCAGGTACGATTGGTCCAAGAATGGCGCCCTTTGGAGGGGGCTGGGTAAGCATTCCGCATGTGAAGGTATCCACTTCACCCCGGTCTTTTCGTGGAGCCCATATGAGCCACGTGCGCCAAGACAAATTCAGCAATTGCCAAGGCACGACGCTTACGCAAGCCATCCGATTCGCTATCCAATAGAACCCGGACTTCCTTGGTGAATTTGATCACGCCCATCAGGCCGATCCAGAGGGACAGATCTTTGTATTCTGAAGAGGTAAGGGGATAGTGACTGGTATAGTGCTTGATGAAATCATCGAAGCGCGCAAAATCGGCCGCGTCGATATACTTTTCTGCCAGTGAAAATTCAAAGGCACCATCAAGGATATCTGCCAGGCGCGGTCCAAAAAAAGCATTGTTGAAATCGAAAAATCGAACATTGCCATCTGCGTCAATAATCACGTTCTTGGGTGTGACATCGCCATGATTGTGCACTGAGATGCTACGCGAAAGCAGTGCCGCCCGATCTTTGGGGCGTTTATGCATGCGGACGATTGGAGTCAACTTGGCGAATGCCTCAGCGACCGGGGCGCTGTGCGATTGTTTCAAGGCGTAATCGTGGAATGTCGGCAGCCAGATGCCGCAAATGTCTTCAAATGAGAAACTTTTCGGCAAGTCCAGGGGGCGTTCCATCTGAACATGATGGATTTCCGCCAAAGCAGCGCCGATCTTGTCCATCGGGTACTCGGGGCGGCCGCAGACTGTGCCCGGAAGTCGTTCGAACAATAGCGCGGGGAACCCGGATATCCTGGCGACCGTTCCTTCCTGCATGGGGATCACACCTGCTGTTGGCACGCCACGCTCCTGTAACTGTTTGATCAGTTTTACCTCATATTCCGTATGCTCGGTAATCCGGCTCCGGTTGTAATTGCCTGACACCTTGAATAGTTTGAGGATGTGGTTTTTATTTTCTGCGGCGACCCGGTATAGCTCATTCTGGGTGGAGACGGTCATTTTCTCCACCATGACCTGCTTCAGGGGATAGAGCTGTTCGATCAATGAGGCGAGTTCTTCCTCCTCTTTCCCGCGACTGACTGCGCCATCACGCGCACGGTCGTAAAAAACCTTGGCACCGAACTTGCGCAGAAAGCCGTCCTTATCCTCCTGATGTCTGCGGGACGGGAAGTAGACGTAGGCATCGAGCAGGTGATGGGTGAATTCCATGTGGGGGAAAACGGCTTGCCATTCTCCTGCACCGCCAGCCAGTGGGATTTGCCCAAGATGGTAGACGGCGCAATGGTTGGAGGCACAAGGGGTGATGCTGTGCCAGTTGTCGGGGATATCGTCTTCGCGGTCGGGGTTGATCTCGATGAGAATGTCCACATCCGACCCGAGCTTGGCCAGTTTCCCATGCACGAAGGGCGTCTGATAGCGCCCCATGGTTTGTCGCGACGCCGAGCCCATGATGAAGATGCGATCCACTGCGATGACGCTTGCGACTTCCTTGCGTAATGTATCAGCAACCTGCTGCTGCAATGCATCTTGCTCGGGTGTGGGGAATATTTCCTTGTCCGGTTTGACAAAACCCAGCTTCAGGCTGGAAAGCAGGGTGCTCCATGCCTGATATAAGTGCTCAACCTTGGTTTTCTCTGCTTTCGCGAGTGCCTTGTAAGGGAATATGACCTGTTTATTGGCTGGGGCATAAAGCCATAATTGCGGATCGGCCTCGAAATTTTGAATTTGGCCAGACTTGGTGCCGGAATAGAAGTCGAGTACTTGGCATTTGATGTGGTTCAATTCATTGGGGTTGAGTGTCGCTCCGTTCAGGGCTAGGAATTCTGCTAGTTGACTGATTTCGTTCTGGCCCCGTATGCGTTTGAAGTCGGGAGGTGTGTGAAGATTGTCTACCTTGGCAATGACCGAAAGCTGGGCTCCCCGGTAATGTCGTTCATTTTCCTGATTTTCTGCGCTGAAACCGATATATTCGAAAATGCTGTTGATTTTGGGCAGGTGATGTCGGGCAACACTGATGCTCAGCACCTCACCTGGCTGGTTGCCAGAAGCCAGGAGAAAATCCACCTCGTTTGCCTCCAGCAGGGCGAGCACCTCATCGTAACTGGCGGCATAGGGGCCGTTCATATCCATGGTCTTGAGCTGCTGGGCGATCTGCCTGAATTCGGCTTGGTCGATCAGAATCTTGAAATTCCGGTAGTGGAGGTGGTAACCGTCGCCGCACTCCTCCAGCGAGAAGCGTCGGGGATGATATTTCACCTCATTCTTGAGACTTGATTCTGTCCAGATCCGTACATCCTCCAGATTGGCGTTTGGCAACTTGCCATCCTGGTAGTTTTTTTCACGAATAATCGCCAGCAATTCTTGTGACTGTTTTTGAAATATATCAGCGATTTCCTCGAACTCGTTGCGGCTCAGCTCGATACGAAGATCGCGGTAGTGAATATGGATATTTTCCTCCATATCGAGGAATAGATTCCTGTGGCGAGACTTGCCCAGGATATTGCCACGATACAGTATCTTCTTGATGACACCCATGATGACTTGTGCTTCCAGAATGCTGCTATTTGGGGTGTGGATCCCAACTTGGCGCTACAACAGCGCCGCCGGCTCGCCGACCAAATATCCTTGCAGGCCGTAAACGTTGAGTTCCTGTAGTGTTTTCCACTCCTCTGCGGTTTCCACGGATTCGGCAATGACCTCGATATCCAGGCCATGCGCAATTTTGATCACTGCGTCAACAAAGAATTGGTCGTCCTGATCCTGGTCGATGCCATGAATGTAGCTGCCATCCACTTTTAAATAATGGATTTTCAGGCTGCTGAGGTAGCCGAATGAGCTGAAACCGCGACCGAAGTGATCAAGGGAGAATTTTGCGCCGGTAAGACTTACCTTATCGATCAGACTTCGTATGGAATCCAGATTTTTCGTGGCGCCGTACTCTGTCACTTCAAAAATCAGCTTGCTGGCAATTTCAGGATTTCCGTCGAGTTCTTCACATAGCCAATCGGCAAATGCCGCGTCGTGGGCAGATTCAGGTGCAAGGTTGATGGCAACGGCAGGGATGTCCCTGGCGCGATCGAGCTTCATGCGTTCCATAATTTCACTCACCACCAATCGATCCATTTCGCGGTGCAGTCCGAGTCGATTGACGTAAGGCATGAACACGCCTGCGCTCAACAGTTGGTCGTTACTTCCTAATAGCCTCAACAGGACTTCATAGTGCAATATGCTTTCAGAAGTACAGCTTTTTACCGGCTGGAAGAGCAGGGTGATGCGGCGTTGGGCGATGACTTCATTGAGAAAGGTCGACCAGTTTTGTGCGCCAGCAACCTCGGTCTGTGCGCTTTGTTCCGGTTTTTCCAGATGCCAGGCATTACCCCCCTGTGCCTGTGCTGTCCGCAGAGCCAGGTCGGCTTCGCTCAGGAACTTGAAAACGGAATCCTGGCCACGGTAAAGAGCGATGCCGATATTGCCGACTTCCTTCGAAACTGCCATATCCCCCTCATGCAGGCGCTGCAGGGACTCTGACAATTGCTTTCCAATTGCGCCTGCTTCAGTGGCGTCGATGTTGGGAACTACCAGGGCAAAATCGGCGCCGCCAAGGCGCGCGCAGAAGCTTTCAGGGTGAGTGCCGCCAATATTGGATAGCAGGGCTGTTGCTTGACGCAGGAGGTCATCGCCAGCCTGATAGCCATGCCGGTCGTTATATTCCTTGAAGCCGTTAAGTTCAAGCAGGAATAGCGCACCCCCCGCGAAGTGCTCCGGGTTGTTGATCAGGTTTTGTAGCTGGGCTTCGAGGTGGCGTCGGTTACCCAGTCCTGTTACTGAATCCATGTAGGCGTGTGCCCGCATTTTTTCCATGGCTCTGGCCTGTTCCTCGAACATTTCCTTGACCTTGATCACCATGCGGTTCATGGCTTGCACGAAACTGCGCAGTTCACGTGTCCAAGGCATTTTTTCCTGCACCGGGTATTCACGTCGGCAGATGGCTTCCGCTTGTATCTCCAAATTGCGCAGGGGGCGCAGCACGATTTTTAGAATGATCCAGCCCAGGGCGAGCGTGATGACGGCTGCGCCAAATAGCCACCAGAACATGCCGATGCTGTCATACCATAACTTGGCATAGGCGATGCCGGGATTGCTGCGTACAGTGACGCCGCCGGCATGTTGCCATCCTGCCATGACCAGAGCCTCTCCCAGAGGCGTTTCCAGTGGGGTGAGCTGGATGAACCACTGCGGGACTTCTTCGATAGTGACGGGGAGTTCCCTTACGACCAAGGGCTTGCCATCGATGTCCACGACCTTGATTTCGCGGTAATAGCCGCTATCGAACATGGCGTCGACCATGGAAGTCATGGTAATAAGGTCATTGTCGGCGGCATGGGGTGACAGGGACAGGCCAAGTGAAGTAGCGGCATCCTGAGCGTGTGACTGTAATTGGCTGGAAAGAAAAACGCGGGTGTTGTTGACGCTGACAAAAAAAGTACCCACAAAGACCGCCAAAAATAGCGCGGTAATGATGATGATCAACTGACGAAATAGGGTCATGATTGCATCCTCATTGTTTTGGATTTTGCTCTTGGGTGAGAGAGAGTGGGGACGTTACTATTCATCGGCTTCTTTCCCCATCCTGCTGCTGAGATCGCTCCACAGCTTGATCCGGTCTGATCCCCCAACGTTTTTTCCCAGGCCACGTTCCTTGGCCAGCCACAGTCCTTCACCGTTGAAACTGTAAACCGGGGTCAGATCCTTGCGCAGTGATGCGGACCTGATTTCCGGGATAAGATTGTCCAGTATCACAGGCACTGCTTCTTGTTTTGGATAGTAGGCCAGCACCATATGAGCCTGATTATAAGGACTCCCTGCCTTAACATAGGTGATCTGCAATTTTTTGATCGGTACGCCAAGTTGTAGCAAGGTGAAGTATTTTCCGATGGAAAAATCTTCGCAGTCGCCCCCACTCGTTGCCAACATTTCAATCGGTGTGGCCCAGTAGTCTTCCTTGCCCCAGTGTTCCGCGTCGGAGATGAAGGGCGTCTGGTTGAAAAACTGGTTAACCAGTTCCAGTTTTTCTGTTTCAGATTTGTTGCGATTGCTTTCCATCAGGCTCTTCCAGTCGGAAACGCGCTTATGGGCTGCTGCCCCATACTTTTTTTCGACAAATGCCAACACCTTGTTGGACAGGTCGAGACGGTCAGCTAGTACCGGGACGATGAAAATTGCTGAAACAAAGAGCAGCCATGCCCTTGGCGTTGTACGCAAGCGGCTAAACAACGGCCCTTTGCCAAATAATCGGGTCAAGACGCGCAGCACACCGCAACCGAGCCTCACCGAGAGAATGTTTTACATCCAACAGTACTGCCTGACCATATAAATGCCTGATCGGGTACTACCCTGAGCATCCCGGTAGACACCGGAATGCTCATCAGTTTCCGGCTTTGCCGAAATTATTTCGATTTTTCACTGGATGGTGCAATAGCTTCTTCGGGTAGGGGCACACCGAGAGACTCAAGCAAACGTCCCTCATTCTGCAGTAATCGGTAAGCGGCCGAAAGTTGTGTGTACTCCCCAGTGACATAGGATGTGCGGGCAGTGTAGTACTCGTTCTCACTGTCCAGCAAATCCAGTAAAGTGCGCTGTCCAAGACTAAACTGCTTGGCATAGGCATCTCGTGTTGCTTCACTGGCGATTGTGAAATCCTTCAGGGGTGTGAGACGCTCACCCGCTGTGGAATAAGCATTCCACGACATTTTTGTCGCTTGCTCCACCTGACGACGCGAGCGGTTGGATATCTCGGTAGCTTCCCTTGTTAGCAAGGAAGTTTGGTCAACCCGGGCAGAATCCGATTGTCCATTGAACAGGTTATAGCGCAAGCGCAGCATTGCCTGAGTAGTGTTGTAGTCGCCCTCGACGCCGTCAAGGTCACTGTTTCGGGCGGCGGAGAGATCAAGGTCAAGACGAGGGTAAAGAAGTGATTTTGCCGCCTTGTGCTGGGCTTGGGCAGTTTCTACATCCGCAAGTGCGGATTTCAGGATCGGGTGGCTATTTACGGCGGTCTCGATGGCTTCAGTTTCGTTTTTTGGAAGCAGATTTTCCGGAATGGGCGGTTTAGTCAGGTCTTTGGGTGAACTTCCTACAACGTACCGGTATTTTGTCTCGGCGTCCTTCAAGGTGCTTTCAACTGCGAGCAAATTGGATTTTGCCAGGGAGAGTCGGCTCTGCACCTGGTCGATATCTGCCTTGCGCCCCAAGCCGCCCGAACTGCGGAGCTGAATTTGATCGTAGGCACGTTGGTGGTTGTCTAGATTTTGCTTGGCAAGAGAGACCAATTCCTGTTGGCGTAGTACTTCGAGATAGGCATCCACCGCATTAAGACTGATTTGCTCAGAGGCGCCATAGGCCAGGTAAGCGGAAGAATTGAGTCGACCTTTTTGCCGATCCACTTCGCTACTGACACCAAAACCGTCAAAAAGCATCTGACGTAGCGCTAATCCATTTTCGCGACGAGTGAGGGTTTTGCTGTCAAGACCTGCCCTACGTGTTGTAGGATCATCAGTGCGTTCGCGCCCGTAGCCCAGAATCAAGTCAACTCTTGGAAAGTATCCGCCCTTCGCAACTTTGACCTCTTCATCGGCAGACCGACGGTGACTGGTTGAGGCGAGAACATCCGGGTTGGTTTTTAGTATATTTTCGACAACTTCCTTGATTGGTTCTGCCTGAAGTTGGGTTGTTATGCACAAACCCAGGCAGGGAAGAACAGCCAGGGCGGCAATGGTTCTTTGTTTCATGATTCTTTCCCCTATTCCAAAGTTAAGATACATTATTAGTTTTGTGGTTTAAGCCTATGCTAACCTTACTTTTTATTGTTGGATATTTCAAGCTATTTTGGGCTGTTTTCAGGAAAAATACACAGTGAAGTTGCGTTCTGTCCCAGCTTTCTGCTGCGTGTGAAATTCGCAAATAAAAATGTGGTGCAGGAAACTCCCGCACCACATCAAAAACCACCTCTCGAACGGTGACCAACTGAGACGCTAGATCGTCAGAATCTCTTCTCTAGCGTCCAGTAAACCCCCGTCTTTTTAGGCATCCTCTTCCCCGCCACCATCCTGTTCGAAGAAGTCGGGTGGCACGGGCCAAGCAGTCCCTTCGTCACCCTGCTCCGCTCCTCCGATGATAGTGCTGGGAGGTTGGTCGTCAGAGTCATCGTCACCACCTAGCACACTCTCTAGGCTGAGTGCTTGTCCACCGCCGCCGTTGTTTTCTGAGCCCGGAGGTTGGGGTTGCTCGCTGTCGTCACCATCTTGCTGCCCACCTGGCCAGGTATCCTCGGCTGAACCATGCTCACCGTCCCAAGGCGAGCCACCCACAGGTTTATCATTCCCCGGGTTCCGACCGTCGTCGTCATCGTCGTCATCGTCATCGTCATCGTCATCGTCGTCGTCGTCGTCATCGTCATCGTCGTCGTCGTCATCGTCATCGTCATCGTCGTCGTCGTCATCATCATCATCGTCGTCGTCATCGTCGTCGTCGTCGTCGTCGTCGTCGTCATCGTCGTCGTCGTCGTCATCGTCGTCGTCATCGTCGTCGTCATCGTCGTCATCGTCGTCGTCATCGTCGTCGTCATCGTCGTCGTCGTCGTCATCGTCGTCGTCGTCGTCGTCGTCATCGTCATCGTCGTCGTCGTCGTCGTCGTCATCGTCGTCGTCGTCATCGTCATCGTCGTCGTCGTCGTCGTCGTCTTCGTCGTCGTCGTCATCGTCATCGTCGTCGTCGTCGTCGTCGTCGTCATCGTCATCGTCAT
>JAUYFQ010000057.1 GCA_030690895.1 Sulfuricellaceae bacterium | reverse complement strand
TAAAAACCTCAGTTGACGGATAAATTTATTACGATTCAATGTGTTGCGAGATATCTGTAGGTGCGAATTTATTCGCACCGAAGTCGTTGATTGTGCGAATAAATTCGCACCTACGAGCACTTCAACTGAGGTTTCTAGGATAAACCAAGGCATTTCCCCGGGGGGTGCAAGATGGGCGGCCGCAAAACGCAGCAAACCAATCTGGAACACGAAGCCGGTCTGCTCGATCTGGTCGGCGACATCTATCAAGCCGGACTGGAGCCGGAACGCTGGCCGCAGGTAATCAAGCGGCTGAGCCAGGCTTTCGATGCCGACCTGGCCTGCATCTATACCCCCATCGTCACCCGCCCCGAACAGGCGCTTTATCTCACCTACAACTTCGCCGAGTCCACCCAGGCGGACTACAGCGCCTACTACCATCGGCTCGACGCCTGGACTCAAAGCGCCCTGCAACGCGACATCTATATCCAGGGTCTGGTCGCCTTCGGCGAACAGCTCATCGCCCCAGCCGACCTGCGTCGCACCGAGTTTTATCGCGACTTTCTCAAACCCAACGGCATGGAATGGATCATCACCACCGCGCTGTTCGACGGCCGCACCCACCCCAACACGCCAGCCACCCACATGACCTTCACCCGGCATGACGATCACGCCGCCTTCGAAGCAGACAAGGCCGGTTTGATCGAACTGATCGCCCCGCATGTCCGCCGCGCCCTGCTCACCCACTGGCAACTCACCGAAGCGCGCCTGCACCAGCGCATCCACCAGGCCGGCATGGATAGCCTGGGCTATGGCGTCGCGCTGTTAGGCGTCAATGGCAAAGCGATTTACCTGAACGCGTTCGCCGAACAGATTCTGCAAGCCGCCGACGGCCTCATGCTCAAGGCGAATCAGTTGATGGCGAGGAATGCGCCGGAACATGCCGCGCTGCTGAATTTGCTGCAGCAAGCTGCCAACGGCCTCGGCGGCGGCCTGCACCTGAAACGCGACAACGGGCATGGCGCAACCAAGCGGCCCTACAGCCTCACCGCGATTCCGCTGCAAGAAGGCCATCCCTTCCGCCCGCTTGCCGACGCCCGCGTCATGCTGCTAATCCACGACCCGGAATACGCCGGCCCGCTGGACAGCCTGAAAACCTACGCCACGCGCTATCGCCTCACCCCCGCCGAAGCGCGCGTGCTGACCCTGCTGCTCAGCGACCTCGGGCCACAGCAGATCGCCGATCACCTGGGCGTCGGCATCCGCACCGTGCGCAGCCAGCTTTCCAGCCTGTACACCAAGACGGGGACGAAGAATCAGCGCGATCTGATTGTTTCGGCGCTGGGGTTCGGTATCGCGGTGACAAACGGAAACGCGGCCGGCCAATAGCCATAAAAAGATGTCGATATCCGTCAAATGACGGATGCGCGACAGCAGGGGGCTTCATAGAGTTAAACGCAAGGAAGGACGAACCACATGAGCAATTACAACTGTGGTTGGCAGCGAAATTTCAGGACTGGTCGGGGAGGCCCGCCATTTATGGAAGAAACCGGAATAGGAAACACGGATTCACATTTCAAACATCGTTCACGCTCAGGAGTTACATCATGCTGAAACCACTTACCGTCGCCATGATCATCGCACTGTCGTCCCTGGCTACGCCCACCTATGCCGTGCAATACAAGGTGACAGACTTGGGAGTCGGTCGTATTTCCGGATTTGGATACGACCCCAAAAGCATCAACAACGCCGGGGAAGTTCTGGCCGATCGAGCTATCCAGATATCGCCCGGCAGCGGGACGTATTACACACGCCCGGCAGTCTGGAACGGCAGCGCCTGGCTGCAAATGCCCGAAATTTCTGGTCGCAGTGGATCGGATTGGACCTACTGGGCTGGAGGGCTGAACAGCGCTGGCGTGGTGGTGGGAAATTCCGGCTTAACCGCTGCGGAGGATGACGACAGCATCAGCGGCAACTACCAGAGTTTCATCTGGGACACCCGGGCCAATACGGTCAGTTTCCTGAACACCCCCTCCTATGGCAGCGAACACGGTGCCAGCGACATCAACGATAACGGGGTCATCACTGGCACTATGGGCAATTCAGGCGCCAACTACAGCGGCCATGCAATGACCTGGAAAAACAGCGTTTACACGGACTTGTCTACCCGCCTGCAACCAGGCAATAGCGACGGCCAGGTCATCAACAATAACGGCGCGGTGGCCGGATACGATGAGCTCAATAGCGGCTTGAATGTGGCGTTTTACGCGGATGCAGCGAAAGTAGACTACCTGGGGCCTCGCCAAGGTGGCGACGACATTTGGGTCAACGACATGAACGACAGCGGCCTTGTTGCGCTTACAGGCAACACCGCTGCCGGAGAACAACCGCAGGTAGGCGTGGTTTGGGACACGAACAGCGGCATGGTCTATGAATTGGCCGTTGATCCTCAATGGGGATCGCGCGCCAATGGTGTCAACAATCTGGGGCAGGTGGTGGGGCGAAGCGGCGGCGGTGCCATCTGGGATGCAGTCAACGGCCTGCATATGCTCTACACGGACATTCTCAGCACAACGTGGGGGTTTTACGAAGGCGCGGATATCAACGATAGCGGGGTCATCGTTGGCTACGGCGGATTGATGAACGACCACCTGCCGGACTCGCAAAAAGAGTTCCGTATGTTAATGCTGACTCCGGTCCCCGAACCCGAAACCTACGCCCTGATGCTGGCCGGACTGGGGTTGGTAGGTTTCGCGGCAAGACGGCGGGCCTGACCTGAATCTATTTTTTGTAAATAAGCCCGCTTCAAAGCGGGCTTATTTACTGGTGGAGAATATGGCGCTCCAGTCAGGTGATGCGCCGCCGCGAAAACCATTCAGTCGTCATTCCAGGGATCAACCAGCACCAAGCCTCCAATGGCCTCGAAGTCGCTGGTATTGCGTGTCGCCAGCGGCATGTCGTTCGCCAGGGCGATGGCGGCGATTTGTGCGTCCTGCGTGGTGATGGGGCGGCCGATACGGCGTCTCTCGGCGACAAGGCGCGCAAAGCGCTCGGCCGCGATGGCGTCGAAGGGTAAACAGCGCCCCGCGAAATCCTCTTCGAACATCTGTCGGGCGGCGGCGACAAGCGCTTCACGTCTCTTGCCATTCGGCAACAGGGCCAGCCCCAAGCTGATTTCCGCCTGAGTGATCGAGCTGACCCGCGCCACGCTGGTGTGGGCATTCACCCAGGCAACCACAACGGGATTGGGCTGAGGACGCATCAATTCGGAAATCACATTGGTGTCGAGCAGAATCATTGCCCGTCACCCTCGGCGAAATCTGGTAACGGACGGTCTGGCAGGGCGATAGATTCCAACTCGACACTACCAAGCGCGCCAAACCGGCGTTGCAGGCGAGTGCCCAGTGCTTCACTGGAAACCGCCGGGTTGACTGCCACGCGCAGAATATGGCGCGCTTCTTCCTCCATGGAATGCCCGTGGCGAGCAGCTTGAATACGAAGGTTCGCCTTCGTGGCTTCGTCCAGATTGCGGATCATGATCGTTGCCATATCACCCTCTTTTCTGCATACACTGCTAGCAGTGTATGCGCTGGTTTTGCTGAATTCAACAGAGTAGTCTGCGGTTACCTACTCCGCCTTTCGCCCCAGCACCTTCCTCAATTCCCCCAATTCCCTGCGATACGCCTCAGCATCACCGAAATCGATGAAGTTGGCATAGCGCACGTGGCTGCCCAGAATGCGACGTGCATGTTTGATCGGGCACCAGTACTGCTCGGTGCGGGCGACGATTTCCTGGGCATAGGCGATGAAGCCGTTGGTGTAGGCGCAGTAGGCGCAATTAATCTTTTCGATCAGGTTGAGATAGGCGAGCTGTTCGCGGTCGAACATGACTAAAGGAACATGACTAAAGGGGCCAGGGTCACATTGATTTCCACAGATATTCACGGTTCACTACAGCACCCCATCATTTTGATCACGTCAAAATTGACATGAGGAACAGCACCCTACCCCGCACCTCCCATCCGGTAAACGTCTAAGTATTTGAAATTAAAGCGACTATTACTTTAGGCATAGACGTTCAAGCTAAGCCCCCCAAAACTTCACCCGGCAAACCTATCAGGCAGCCGAAGGGGCCGGACTCACATTATTTTTAAGGAATAACATGTGAAAGGGGCCGGGCTCACCTTTCCCGACCGACAAGCCCGCCCATGGCGGGCTTCCCTCAAGCAGCCTGGCGCAAAGGCTCGACCTCCGGCGCCGGTTTCTGCGCCGCCCGCCACAAATCCCACTTCATCTGTCCCGTCAGCCAGGATTCCGGCGTGGTGTTGGTCAACAGGCCAATGCGAATGGCCATATCGGCGCTGAGGGCGGAACGGCCGTTGAGGATACGGGAAAGCTGGACCCGGGAAATCGCCAGACGACGAGCGACTCCCTCGATGGTCATGTCGTCGGGGAGAAATTCACGCAGCACCTCGCCCGGGTGCGGAGGGTTGAACATGCGGCCCATGATGGCTCCTAGTGATAGTCCTGATAATCCACCAACACGACATCTTCGCCTTCAAAGGTGAAGGTCAGGCGCCAGTTCTCGTCCACCCAAACTGCCCAATGGCCTTTCAGTTCGCCCTTGAGCGGGTGGAGCTTCCAGTTTGGGGCGTCCATGTCTTCCGCTTTCCGGGCGTCGTCCAGGCGGGAAAGCTGGAGTCGCAGCCGTTTTTCATGCTTGGACTGAATGCCGGCCTTCGAACTCGTCTCGAAGAAACGTTCGATGCCCTTGTGCCGGAAGCTCTTGATCATGCGACCAATGTAGTTTGTAACACGTCACGTTACAAGACGTCATTTTTCGATACGCGTTAAAGGGCCCACCGGCATTCGGCAATCAAAGCGGGCAACAGATGAGTCAAAGGGGCCAGGGTCACGATAAATAACAGGCAAGGTTAATCCTAAAAACCGCAGTTGAAGCGCTCGTAGGTGCGAATTTATTCGCACAATCAAGGACTTCTGTGCGAATAAATTCGCACCTACAGGTATCTCGCAACACATTGAATCGTAATAACTTTATCCGTCAACTGAGGAATCCAGGTTAATCGGCCCCGGATTGCTACAACCTGCTCCCCCACAACCAGACAAGCGGTGGCGATCACGTTGTCGGCAATGAAGCAGCCTGCCGCGCGTAATTCGAGCAAGCCCGCGTAGGATGCGCGGAGGCACGCAGCGCATCGATCAAGATCGAGAGAGAACCGTAGACTTCACGGTCAATCTCGCCGAGCGGAAAGGTAATCGCCTGCTGGTGAGCCTGCGTAACGCAGCCGGGCGATTAAGGTATTCTTGCCCACTCCACGCAGGGACATGATCAGCCATGCCAACCGTATTGCGCCTGCTCAACTGGCGTTTTCATTTCTACTCGGATGAAGGTCAGGAACCGCCGCACATCCACGTCAGAACACCTGATGGCGAATGCAAATTCTGGCTTTCCCCGGTGCGGCTAGCCCGCGTTGATGGTGTGCGCCCCGTGGAGGTACGCCGCATCGAAGTCGCGGTAATCGAACATGAAGCATTTTTCCTGGAGAAATGGCATGAACACAGCCGCGCTTGAACTCGACCCCCGAGCCATCCGGGCCTGGGCGGAAAATCGCATGGTTTTCATCGAACTGACCGATGGTCGGCTGATCGGTTTTCCGGCAGCGCGTTTTCGCCTGCTTGCCGCTGCGTCAAGCGAAGCACTGGCCCGGGTTGAACTCTGTCTGAATGGCGCGGCCCTGCGCTGGGAAGACCTGGATGAAGACATCACCGTACGCGGGATAGTAGAAGGGCGCTTTCAACTGCCCTTGCCTATGGCGTTGGCGGCCTGACGATCTGCCAGCCGGCGTAGGGAATCAAAGGGGCTTGGGCGCGTTATTTACAGGCAAAGGGCTTGCCGATACCTGCCACCGCCACCTCGTAGAAGACGGTCTGCGGCACCCAGCATTCGGCAAACAAAGCGGGCAACAGATCAAGCTGGCCGAGCAGCGATAGTGCGACCAGCGGCCCGGCGTTGACCACCGCCCGGTCAATCATTGGCGTCGAACTCCGCGCTTAGCTCGTCGCCATCCAGCGCCACCACGGGCACCCCGGCACGCCCGGCGGCGAGGAGAAATTCCACCCGCCCCATACTGCACAGTTTTCCGGCCTTGCCGGAGCTTAGGCGCCCAACCTCGAACAGCTTCAGCGCCAGCATGAATTTAGCCTCGCACGCCAGCGTTTCGGGTGAGACACCTGGCGACGCCAGCACATCAATAGGTATTTCGAGCCGTGCTTATCGGGTTAACACACCCACCCACTACCGGTAGTGACGTAGGTTGGGCAAAGCGAAGCGTGCCCAACGAACCGGCGCGCTGTTGGGCACGC
>JAUYFQ010000051.1 GCA_030690895.1 Sulfuricellaceae bacterium | reverse complement strand
GGGTTGTTGCCTTCCAGCTTGAGCAAAATCGTATTGGTGGTGTCGCCAGGGATGCGCTTGAGCTTGACCAGCGGCGTATTGCCAACAAAATGCTCGATGGTCTTGAAGTGCAACTCGCGAAGCGAGCCTGCGTCCCTCTCTCCCTTTGGGAGAGAGTCAGGAGAGAGGGGAGCAGTCATGGCGAAGTACCTTCATAATTGTGGAGCGGCTCTTCGCCATGACTGTTATGCATGATGCACTTCCGCTGGCACAATGCTGTTGTAAATGTAATCGCAATCGGCAATGACGCCTGCCATGGCGATGCAGTTCTTGCCATGCGCCTTGGAAAATTTCATGGCGCGCTCGGCGCGAGCGTAATAGTCTTCGCGTTTTTCGTCCGGCTGTAAAAGTGCTACGCCGATGCTCGCGGTCAGTGGCCGCAGCATGGGCAGGATCAGCAGCGATTCGAGATCCATGCGTAGCCGCTCGGCGACGATCATGGCGCCCATTTCGTTGGTTTCCGGTAGCAAGACGGCAAATTCCTGTCCGCCATAGCGCGCCACCAGGTCGAGCGTACGCAGGGCATTGTTGAGAATGACGCCGACGTGTTGCAGCAACTCATCGCCAACTTCACGACCAAAATTCTTATTTACTTTGCCAAAACCATCCATGTCGAGCATGACCAGCGCCAAAGGACGCTTATAACGTTCCCAGCGCAGCATTTCTTCGGCGATCCGGGCGTCGAGCATTTTCAGGTTGGCCAGTCCGGTCAACCCATCATTGAGCTTGAGTTTTTCGTTCTCTTCCTGCAATTTTTTCAGGACGTGGTTGCGCTTGGAAAGCAGCTTTCTGGCTTCATTCAACTCGGAAGCCAGCTTTTCTTTTTCTGCATTGATCGACTCAAAAGCAGAGATATCCAGTTCGGCTGCCAGCAGGAAGAATTTTCCACGCCGGAATATGTCACCGGAAAATCCGCGTGTGAGGCCATGGCCAACATCCAGCTGAATGATGCCCGAGTAGATATGGTCGGCATCGTCCGGCTGCATGGCGGCCAGTTCGGAAAACTTTGGTTGCACCATGCGTTGCACAGCGTTGTCGCCAGTTTCGGGTTCAACGCTGAAACGAAACCCCTCGTTAGCTTCGATCAGGGCGCCAGAATCATCGAATAGAGCGACAGCAACCGCTCGCAACGGATCTAGCCAAGCTGGAATGTGATCGAATTCAAGCTTGTTCAAGCCATCTGCTCCCTCATGTCGGATATGTCCACACTATTTTGGCTGCCCCTGCTTGACGTCAGCCGCTTTGGTGGCCGTGGCTTTCGCATCAGAGGCTTTGACGTCCGCCTTGGTCGGCGCTGCGCCTTTGACGGTGATTTCCTTACGCATGTTGTCTACCGATTTTTTGCCAAATCCATCGACTTTTTCGAGATCGTTGACGCTCTTGAATGGGCCGTTTTTGGTTCGGTATGCAATGATCGCCTGTGCTTTGGCCGGACCGATACCATTGACGGATTCAAGCTGGGCGCTGGTGGCGCTGTTAAGATCGACGGGTTCGGCAGCTTGAGCCATCCCCATGAAGGTAAAGCAGGCAAACAAGGCAAGCAGCAGTTTTTTCATCGTAAAGACTCCTGTGTTGGGTTGAGGGTGTTGCGCTGTCCAGTATAAGCGATTTGCCGGTTATGAGGCTTTGAGCAAATGCTCGACATAGTGATCAACACCTTGCTCGACAGTAAACAGGGGCGCATCGTAGCCCGTCGAACGCAAGGCAGAAATATCAGCCTGGGTAAAGCTCTGGTATTTGCCGCGTAAAGCCTCGGGGAAGCCGATATATTCAATAATGCCCTGATTTTGCAGTTCTTCCAGCGTGAGCGCTGTCTCGCCCTGGGCCTTGCGGCAGGCGTTGACTGCGGCAACGGCGACATCGTTGAACGACTGGCTGCGGCCGGTACCCAGGTTGAAGATGCCGGACTGCTCGGGGTGGTCGAGAAACCACATATTGATCTTGACGACGTCTTCAACCGAGACAAAATCGCGGCGTTGCTCGCCGTTGGCATAGCCCTCTATGCCTTCGAATAATCGAACCTTGCCCTCAGCCTGGTACTGGTTGAAAAAGTGGAAAGCCACCGAGGCCATGCGTCCCTTGTGCTGCTCGCGCGGCCCATACACGTTGAAGTAGCGGAAACCGACGATCTGGCCGGTTCTTTCTTCCCACATGCGGCGCACATACTGATCGAACAGGAATTTGGAATAGCCGTAAACATTGAGCGGCGCTTCATGTTCGCGCGATTCCGAAAAAATGCTGCCGCCGCCGTATACGCTGGCTGAAGAGGCATACAGGAAGGGTACTTCCTCGTTCTGGCAGTGCTCCAGCAGGCTGATGGTGTAGCGGTAATTGTTTTCCATCATATAGCGACCATCGGTTTCCATGGTGTCCGAGCAGGCGCCCTCATGAAAAATCGCCTTGACGGCATCGTCGAACGCGCCGTCCAGCACGGCGTCGAGAAAGTCTTCCTTGTCCATGTAATCGGCGATTTCACAATCGGTCAGATTCAGGAATTTATCGGCCTTTTTCAGGTTGTCGACCGCGATGATGTTGGTTTCGCCGCGTTCATTGAGCGCCTTGACAAGATTCGCGCCGATGAAACCCATTGCGCCGGTGACGATGGTGTACATGGTTTTTCCTTTTCTAGTATTCAGCTGACAGCTGTCAGCATAATCGCGCGGCTCGCCGCGCACAAAACCACCTTAAAGCTGACCACTGACGGCTGATCGCTATCCAAACAATTCTTCCCGGCTGACCACCGCCGTGCCCAGTTTGCCTACCACGATGCCCGCCGCGCGATTGGCCATTTGCATGGCCTCGTGGAAACTTGCACCGGCTGCCAGCATGACGCCCAGCGTGGCAATGACGGTGTCCCCTGCGCCGCTGACATCGAATACCTCTCGTGCCTGAGCGGGTTCGTGCAGGGTTTCCTGTGCCCGGAAGAGCGTCATGCCTTCTTCGCTGCGAGTAACCAGCAATGCGTCCAGATCCAGTTGCTCGCGCAGGCGCTGCGCCTTGGCGCCGAGTTCATCCTCGTTCTTCCAACTGCCTGCAACCTGTTTGAATTCGCTACGGTTGGGGGTGAGCAGGGTGGCGCCCCGGTAGCGATCATAGTCTTCTCCCTTGGGGTCGACCAGCACCGGTTTTCCACTGGCGCGCGCCAGTGCAATCATGCGCTGAATGTGCGTCAGGCCACCTTTTCCATAGTCGGACAGGATGACGACATCGGCGTCGACCAGCATGCGCTCGAAGTCGGCCAGTTTGTGTTGCAGGATTTCGTGTCCCGGCCAGGTTTCAAAGTCGATGCGCAGCAATTGTTGCTGGCGGCCTATGACGCGCAGCTTGATGGTGGTGTCCAGACCGCTGTCGCGATGCAGCACTACCTGGATATTTTCGTGCTGCATCAGTCGGGCGAGACTGTCACCCGCTTCATCGGTTCCCGCTACGGAAAGCAGCGCTACCTGCGCGCCTAGCGCGGCGGCGTTGCGCGCCACATTGGCCGCGCCGCCAGGACGTTCTTCGGTTCTGCCAATATGCACCACTGGTACCGGCGCTTCAGGCGAGATTCGACTGACTTCGCCGAACCAGTAGCGGTCAAGCATGACATCGCCGACTACCAGAATGTGCGCGTTTGAAATGTTTGGGATATTCATGGTTGGGTAATGAGTAATCAGTGATGAGTTATGGGGGATGCGCGATGGTTTTCATTCCCCATAACTCATCACCCATTACGCTCTTATAGTCTTCCAATCGGAAAGTATTCCAGCCCCTGTTCCCGCACCATTTTAGGTTCATACAGGTTGCGGCCGTCGAAAATGACCGGGTTTTTCAGGCAGGATTTGATTGCGGAGAAATCCGGGGCGCGGAATTCTTTCCATTCGGTCACGATGGCCAGCGCATCGGCATCCTTGAGTGCGGCAGTCGGGGTTTCCACCAGCTTCAGGCGCACATCGTCGCCGTAAATTCGGTGCGCTTCTTCCATGGCGGCGGGGTCATATGCCGCAACGGTCGCGCCTCTTGCCCATAATCCCTCGATCAGGACGCGGCTGGGCGCCTCTCGCATGTCGTCGGTATTGGGTTTGAAAGCCAGTCCCCAGAGTGCAAAGTGCTTGCCGGTCAAATCCTGGCCGAATTTGGCGGTGATTTTTTTTAGCAGGATGTGTTTTTGCTCGTTGTTGGCATCTTCCACAGCTTTCAATACTTGCAACTCGACGCCGTTGGCGCGCGCAGTGCGTTGTAGCGCCTGAACATCCTTGGGAAAGCAGGAGCCGCCATAGCCGCAGCCTGGATAGAGAAAATGGTAACCAATGCGCGGATCCGAGCCGATGCCGTGGCGTACCTGCTCGATGTCGGCTCCCATGATTTCGGCCAGATTGGCCAGCTCGTTCATGAAGGAAATGCGCGTGGCGAGCATGGCGTTGGCTGCATATTTGGTGAGTTCGGCGGATTTGATATCCATCACGACCAGGCGGTCATGGTTGCGCTGGAATGGCGCATAGAGCGTGCGCATCAGCTCCGTTGCACGGGGGTCGTCGGTGCCGACCACGATGCGGTCGGGGCGCATGAAGTCTTCGACCGCCGCACCTTCCTTCAGGAATTCTGGGTTGGATACCACGTTGAAGTCGAGCGTGGATTTGCGTTTGCCCAGTTCTTCGCGCACCGCTTCGCGCACCTTGTCTGCCGTGCCGACAGGTACCGTCGATTTGTCCACGATGACCTTGTATTCCTCCATGTGTTGGCCAATCGCACGGGCGGCAGCCACCACGTATTGCAGGTCGGCAGAGCCGTCTTCATCGGGCGGGGTGCCGACGGCGATGAACTGGATAACGCCGTGAGCGGCACTTTTGGCGACATCTGTCGTGAAGTGCAGGCGGCCGGCGGCCTGATTCTTCTGCACCATGGCTTCCAGACCAGGTTCGTAGATGGGAATCTTGCCGTCCTTGAGCATGGCTATCTTGCGTGCATCCAGATCCAGACAGACGACATCGTTGCCCACTTCTGCCAGGCAAGTACCGGTGACCAGACCTACGTAGCCAGTCCCAATGATGCTGATTTTCATGCTTGTGCTCCAAGAAGACTGGGAAGATTGATTTCTTGCTGAATGGATTGTAGCGCTGCCAGTGGGTCAGGCGCCTGGGTGATGGGTCGCCCGATGACCAGATAGTTTGCGCCGGCAGTCAGCGCGCCGGTCGGCGTCATGATCCGGTTCTGATCGTCGCGGGCGGCGCTGGCCGGGCGGATGCCGGGGGTAACGAGGTTGAAGCCAATGCCGATCTGCTGGCGCAGCATGGACGCTTCCTGCGCGGAACAGACGACCCCGTCTAGGCCGCAGGCATTGGCCAGTAGAGCCAGTCTGGCGACCATTTGTCGAGGCGCTTCCTGAATTCCCAGTTCAGCCAGATCGGATGCGCCCATGCTGGTCAGAATGGTCACGGCAATCAACTTGGGGCGCTGCGGCAGCGTCTCCAGCGCTTCGCGAGCGGCACTCATCATGGCGCGTCCGCCCAAGGCGTGAACATTGACCATCCAGACGCCCAGGCTGGCAGCGACCTTGCAGGCTTGAGCGACAGTATGCGGAATATCGTGAAATTTGAGGTCGAGAAACACGTCGTAACCCTGTCTGGATAGGGTTTCAACCCAAGCTGGGCCGGCGGCGGTAAAGAGTTCCTTGCCTACTTTCAGTTTGCACAGTGCCGGATCAAGTCGGCTGACCAGTTTGGTGGCGGCATCTGCGCTGTCATAGTCGAGCGCAATGATGATTTTAGGGTCTTTTGTCATGCGTTTTCCTGGTCTTCTGTGCGTCTGGGCGGGAAAGTTTCCCATCCTCCGCAAGCTGGGCAGTGCCAGTGGAAGGTTCTGGCCTTGAAGCCGCAACTTTCGCAGCGATACAGCGCCAGGCGCTGGCTGTGCTGGTGAATGAGATTCTTGGCCAGACTGATGTCCTGGCGACGTTCTGCGGGTGCGTCCAGCAAGGCTGCTTCAAGGAGTTTGTTCAGTCCAAGCAGGCTGGGGTTGCGACGTAATTCATCCCTGACCAGTTCGTAGGCTGCGCGTGCGCCTTCGTGTTCGAGCGAAGCCTGAAACGTGGCGCCCAGCAAGTCTATGGATGAATTACGGGACAAATAGTCGCGCAACAGTAGCAGTGCGTCGGCAATTTTGTTCAGGTGGCGATAGGCATTGAATAGTCGATCTGCGGTCAGCGGAAGGTAGGCTGGATTCTGTGTTTCGACCAGCTTCCAGAAACGGATGGCCTGCTCGTGATTGCCCGCCTGGGTTTCCATGTCGCCCAACATCAGATTGGCGCGGGCGCAGGCGCGCGAGGTGGTCAGTGCTTCTCCGAGGTGCTGGCGCGCGGCATCCAGCTCTGAACGGGCTATTTCACTGGCTGCCCGTTCGCAGTAAAACTGGGCGATTTCCTTCTGATATGAAGTGGGTGAAGTTGCGCTCAGCTGTCTGGCGATTTCGATGGCTTTTTCCCAATCCCGCTCCTGCTCATAAATTTCCAGCAAAAACTTGCGTGCAGATTCCCCAAAGGAGCTCGCCTGAAGGCTGGTAAATATATCTTCGGCGCGATCCAGCAAGCCAGCTTTCAGGTAATCCTGCCCCAACTCGAACTGGGCGCTCAGTCTTTTTTCAGGATCGATGTCGGTTCTGGACAGTAGATTTTCATGCATGCGAATGGCGCGTTCAACCTCACCGCGCCGCCGGAAGAGATTCCCCAGCGCGAAATGAAGTTCCACCGTTTCCGGGTCAGCTCGAACGACTTCAATGAAGGACTCAATGGCCTGATCCTGCTGTTCGTTGAGCAGAAAATTCAGACCCCTGAAATAGGCGCGCGGCATGGCGCGTGACTCGGATTGAAGGTGTTTGATGTCGATGCGTGCGGCAATCCACCCCAGGCTGAAAAACAGCGGGAGTGCCAGTAGCCACCAGTATTCGAATTCCATTCGGTTTATAAGGGCGTGTTTTGCGTAAGCTGCATTTCAGCAGACTTAGCCTGGTTGTTCATCAATTCCTTGCGGAGCCTGTTTAGATTTCGTTTCTGAGCAATGATGAGGCCCAGTGTGGCGACTAATCCCGTTCCCACGCCAATGCCAAAAACTGTCAGGATGACCACTACTAATGGTGCTTGCCACTGGTATCCCAGATAGTAATACAGTGTGACCAATTCGCTGTTCTTGACTGCAAACCCGATCGCGAACCAGAAAAGGATGAATCCCAGGATAAACGAAAAATAACGCATGACACTCAACCCGGATTTAATAAAAAAGCGGCACGATCTTGCGATGATGCCGCCTGATGGTCAAAGAGTTAAAAACCCTTCAAACACTTTCATTCGTAAAGTCCACCCGTTCGCGCAATTCCTTGCCTGCCTTGAAGTGCGGGACGTATTTCTCCGGGACGCTGACTTTTCCCCCTGTCTTGGGATTGCGCCCGACTCTGGGTGGGCGGTAGTTCAGGCTGAAACTGCCAAACCCGCGAATTTCAATACGCTCGCCTTGCGCCAGATTGCTGGACATGGCATCAAGGATGGTCTTGACCGCGAGTTCTGCGTCTTTTGCTACGAGCTGTGGAAAACGCACCGCCAGCTTGTTAATCAGTTCTGACTTGGTCATGAATATTCCCGCAATTACGAGTCTTGAGAAAACCAGCCAGGGAGCCCCGGCTGGTTTTCTGCCGACTGTTACTGTCCGCTGTTTTTGTTTTCCATCTTGGCTTTCAGCAAGGCGCCCAGGTTGGTCGTGCCTGCGCTGGCAGCGCTTTGGTCGCTGGACATCTTGTGCATCGCATCGGTCTCATCGGCCATATCCTTGGCTTTGATGGACAGACTGATGTTGCGGTTCTTGCGATCCACGCTGATGATCTTGGTTTCGACTTCTTCGCCTTCCTTGAGGTGGCTACGGATGTCTTCAACGCGATCACGCGAGACTTCAGATGCGCGCAGGTAACCTTCCACTTCGCCATCCAGTGTGATGGTCGCACCCTTGGCATCAATCGCCTTGACCGTGCCTTTGACGATGTCGCCCTTGTCATGCATGGCGATATAGTTGGAGAAGGGGTCGCCTTCCATCTGCTTGATGCCGAGGGAGATGCGCTCTTTCTCTGAGTCGATGGCTAGAACCACGGCTTCAACTTCGTCGCCTTTCTTGTAGTTACGCACAGCTTCTTCGCCAGGCATGTTCCAGGACAGGTCGGACAGATGCACCAGACCATCGATGCCGCCAGGCAGGCCGATGAAAATGCCGAAATCGGTAATGGATTTGATCTGGCCACGTACTTTGTCGCCTTTCTTCTGGGTAGCGGCAAACTCGTCCCATGGATTGGACTTGCATTGCTTCATGCCCAGGGAAATGCGGCGGCGTTCTTCGTCGATTTCCAGAATCATGACTTCAACTTCGTCGCCCAGGCTCACTGCCTTGGCAGGGTGAACGTTCTTGTTGGTCCAATCCATTTCGGAAACGTGTACCAGGCCTTCGATACCTTGCTCGATTTCCACAAATGCGCCGTAGTCGGTCAGGTTGGTGACCTTGCCGAACAGGCGGGTGCTTTGTGGGTAACGGCGCGACAGATTGACCCATGGATCATCGCCCAGTTGCTTGATGCCCAGGGAGACGCGGTTCTTTTCCTGATCGAACTTGAGGATTTTGGCTTCCACTTCGTCGCCCACAGCCAGGACTTCGGAAGGATGCTTGACACGGCGCCAGGCCAGGTCGGTGATGTGCAGCAAGCCATCGATGCCACCCAGATCCACGAACGCGCCGTAGTCGGTGATGTTTTTGACGATGCCCTTGACCACTGCACCTTCTTTCAAGGTTTCCATCAAAGCCTGACGCTCGGCGCCCTGGCTCTGTTCCAGCACAGCGCGGCGGGAAACCACCACGTTGTTGCGCTTGCGGTCAAGCTTGATGACCTTGAATTCCATTTGCTTGCCTTGGTAGGCAGTGGTGTCCTTGACCGGGCGGATGTCGACCAGTGAGCCGGGCAGGAAGGCGCGGATACCGTTGACCGTGACAGTCAGACCGCCTTTGACAGAACCGCTGATCAGGCCGGTGACCAGTGTGCCGTCTTCCATCGCCTTGTCCAGATCGTTCCAGGCCGCCATGCGCTTGGCTTTTTCGCGCGACAGTTTGGTCGAGCCGTAGCCGTCTTCCAGGGATTCGATACAAACGCTGACGAAGTCGCCAGGTTGAACTTCGATTTCACCTGCATCGTTCTTGAATTCGTTGGCATCGATCACGCTTTCGGATTTGAGGCCGGCATTCACGATCACGATGTCGTTGTCGACGGAAATTACTTCAGCAGTGATCAGTTCGCCTGAACGCATTTCCTGGCGTAGCAGGCTTTCTTCAAACAGGGCGGCAAAACTTTCGGGGGAGGCAGTAGTCATAAGAAATAAAAATCCACTAACCCGCGATGCTGCTTGCGGGGGCAAGTTAACAAATGTTCAAATCATGGCCGATCAGGGAAATGCTGGCATTTTTCTGAAACCGGAATGCTGAACGCTTTACTAAGCGCGGAGAGCCTGGTATCGGCCGATCACTTCGTTTACCGCATCGGTAATCGTGAGTGAATCGGTATCGAGCAGACTGGCATCCGCACACTTTTGCAGAGGAGCAACGCTGCGTTCACGATCTCGTGCATCGCGTTGCTGAAGATCCTGCAAAATTCGCGAAAGATTAGCATGGATTCCTTTCTCTATCAACTGTTTATAGCGTCGATCGGCTCGTATTTCGGCGCTGGCGGTGAGGAATATTTTGACCGTGGCGTCAGGGAAGACCACTGAACCCATGTCGCGCCCGTCGGCCACCAGACCGGGATGCCCGAGAAAGCTGCGCTGAAAGTCCAGCAAAGCCAAGCGCAGTTTCGGCAGGGCGGCTATTTTCGAGGCGGCGTTGCCGGTTGCTTCAGAACGTGCATCCATACTGACGCATTCTCCAGCCAGCCAGATTTCGCCGTTCTTGAAGCTGACGTCAAGCTTTCCAGCCATCCGGGATAGCGCGGACTCATCCTCCAGCGAAATGCCGGTTCGTAGCGCGGCCAAGGCAGCCACCCGGTAAATCGCGCCGCTGTCCAAATAATGGAACTTCAATTGCTCGGCAACCAGGGCTGCGACCGTACCCTTGCCCGAGGCAGAAGGGCCATCGATGGCGATGACAGGAATAAGTGAGAGGATCATTGTGTTCAGATGTTTTGGGCAATGGATTGCAGACTGGTGAAATAGTCCGGAAAGGTCTTGGCTACGCACTTCGGGTCGTTGATGCGTACCGGTACGCCACCCAGGGCAATCAGGCCAAAGCACATCGCCATGCGGTGGTCATCATAAGTGTCTATCGTGGCGTGAGGCGTGAGGCGTGAGGCGTGAGGGGGGGTAACGCGGATGTAGTCCGGACCTTCTTCCACGGTCGCGCCGACCTTGCGCAATTCTGTCGCCATGGCGGCGATGCGGTCGGTTTCCTTGACGCGCCAACTGGCGATATTGCGCAGCGTGGTGGTGCCATCGGCGAACAGGGGGGCTACGGCCAGGCTCATGGCGGCATCGGGGATGTGGTTGCAGTCGAGATCAACGGCTTTCAGTTTGCCAGAGCCGCTGGATTCGATCCAGTTGTCGCCCATCCTGATGGTCGCACCCATTTGCGCCAACGCGTCAGCAAAGCGTACATCGCCCTGAATGCTGGACTTCCCGACGCCTTCCACCCGTACCGGCCCTTTGCCGATAGCGCCTGCGGCCAGGAAGTAGGAGGCGCTGGAGGCGTCCCCCTCGACATGGATCACGCCCGGGCTTTTGTATTTCTGCCCGGCAGAAATGCTGAAAGTTTGACTGTCCTGGCGAGCCACTTCGACGCCGAAACGGCGCATGAGATTGAGGGTGATTTCGATGTAGGGCTTGGAAATCAGTTCGCCGATGACTTCAATGTTTACGGTTTGCCCGGCCAGAGGCGAGGCGATCAGCAGGGCAGTGAGAAACTGGCTGGAGACGTTGCCACGTACCCTGATTTTGTTGTTGGTATCAATCGTGGCGGGTTTGATGGCCAGGGGAGGGAAGCCTTCGTTGCCTAGATAGCCAATATCCGCGCCCAATTGCCGCAATGCATCCACCAGATCGCCGATAGGGCGCTCGTGCATGCGAGGTATGCCACTCAGCTGATAGGTTCCTCCTGATAACGCGAGGGCGGCTGTCAGCGGTCGAAAGGCGGTACCCGCATTGCCTAGAAACAGGTCTGCCTGTTTTGCCGGGAATGCGCCGCCCACGCCTTCCACCCGGTAGTCGCGGCTCTCGCCGTGCTGTTGCCATTTGACGCCAAGTTTTCTGAGCGCCTCCAGCATGTGGCCGGTATCGTCGGAGGCAAGTAAGGCCTTGACTTCGGTGGCGCCTTCAGCCAGCGCAGCTAGCAGCAAGGTACGGTTGGAAATGCTTTTCGAACCGGGTAGCAAAACACTGCCGTTGACGCTGGCGATGGGGGCGAGATCGAGATATTCCATGAGTGAACCTATTTGTGAGTGCAAGCCTATTGAGATAAGCCAACCAGCCATTGGGTGCGGGCATTGCGCGCATGCTCGAACACGTTTTCCAGCGCTGCGCCATCACCCTGTTCCAGCATGGTGCGCAAATTCTCCAGATGGCCTTGGTAAGCATCCAGTTCGTGTAGAAGCGCATCGCGGTTGGCGAGGCAGATATCGCGCCACATCTCGGGATGGCTACCGGCGATGCGGGTGAAATCGCGAAATCCGCTGGCGGCGTAAGCAAACAGTTCTTCCGCGTTGGGCCGGGCGGCGATTTCATCCACCAGGGCAAAGGAAAGCAGATGGGGAAGGTGGGAAACGGCAGCGAAAATTTCGTCGTGGCGTTGCGGCGTCATGCTGCTGACTTTTGCCCCGCATTGCACCCACATCTGACTGACTGCGTTCACCGCCGCCGGGTCGTTTACCGGCAAGGGTGTAATCACTACGTTGCGGTTCTGGAACAGGTTGGCGCGGGCCGCCGTGGCGCCGCTCTGTTCCGCTCCCGCGATGGGATGCGCGGCGATGAAGTGCGTCAGGTGCTTGGGCAAGTGTCGGTGGGCGTAGCCGAGCACGTCGCGTTTGGTACTGCCCACATCGGTAATGATGGTGTGGGGTTCAAGGTGAGGCGCAAGCGCTGCCATAGTGGGCTGCATCGCCGCCACGGGCACGGCCAGCAGTACGATGTCGGCATTTTTCACGGCGCTGGCTGGATCGCTTTCGGCGCGGTCGATAATCCCCAGATGCAGCGCTGCGTTCAGGTTTTCCTGGCTGCGGCCGACACCGATGATCTCTTTCACTGCACCAGCCTGGCGCAGGGCGAGCGCAAGCGAACCGCCTATCAGGCCAACGCCGATGATGACAAGTCTGTTAATCATCAAAATGCACTAATCACGGTGGCTTGGCGAGACGTCCCCGCCCATATGCCCGTTGTCAAACAAGCCTAGATGCTCCGCCCGATTGCCCCGGCAATTGCGCCCAACGAGCCCATCAGGGTTTGCAGTTCCTGCGGGTTGAGTGCCTGGTCGGCGTCGCACCAGGCTTCGCAGGGAGTGGGATGCATTTCCACCAGCAGGCCGTCGGCGCCTGCCGCAATGGCGGCGCGGGAGAGGGCGGGAACCATCCATGCCTTGCCGCCGGCATGGGAGGGATCGACAATGACCGGCAGGTGGGTTTCTTTTTTCAGGACAGGAATCGCGGTGACGTCCAGCACGTTGCGGTAGTAGGTTTCAAAAGTACGGATGCCGCGCTCGCAAAAAATGATGTTGTGATTGCCGCCAGCAGCGATGTATTCCGCCGCCATCAGCCATTCTGAAATGGTGGCGGACATGCCGCGCTTGAGAATCACCGGCTTGTTGACCTTGCCGACTTCCTTCAGCAGGTCGAAGTTCTGCATGCTGCGTGTACCAATCTGGATGACGTCGACATCGTGTCTCATGAATGTGTCCAACTGGCGGGCGTCCATCAGTTCGGTCACCATGGGCAGGTTGTAGCGTTCTGCCGCTTTGCGAAACATGACCAGTCCTTCCTCGCCGTGACCCTGGAATGCGTAGGGGCTGGTGCGAGGCTTGAAGGCGCCGCCGCGCATCAGGCGGCAACCGGCTTCCTTGACGTACTGGGCGGCCGTGTCCATTTGCTGCTGGGTTTCCACCGAGCACGGCCCGGCGATGATCTGGATCTGGTTGCCACCCAGCTTGATGCCTTTGATGTCAACTACCGAATCCTGCTTGTGCCACTCTCGCCCCACAATTTTGTAAGGCTTGACGATGTGCATGGACTGTTCTACGCCGGGCAGGGAGTCGAACATCTCCTGATCCAGTTTGCGTTCGTCGCCGATGGCGCCGATAACAGTGCGTTCGGTGCCGCGCGAAATGTTGGCATCCAGTCCGGCATCCTTGATCTTTTTGACTACGCCATCAATTTGCTCATCAGTGGCGCCATTGTTCATGACTATGATCATTTTGTTTCTCCGAGGGCGCTTTCCAGCGCTTGTAAAAATTGACTGTTTTCCGCTTCCAGCCCTATGCTGACGCGAAGATGTTCATGCATTCCGTAGTTGCTGATTGGACGCACAATGACGCCCCGTTTCAGCAGACTGAGATTGATTGCAGCGGCATCGCCGACCCTGACCGCTACGAAGTTGCCGTAGGAGGGGATGTATTCCAGCCCTAGCCGTTCAAAACCGGCGATCATTTGCTGCATTCCTGCCCGGTTGATTTGCACGCATTCTTCCAGAAATGCTTCGTCCTCCATGGCGGCCACGGCGGCAGCCTGTGCCAGGCTGCTGACGTTGAATGGCTGACGCACGCGATTAAGCAGGCCGGCGACCTCCGGGTGACACAGTGCAAACCCCACCCTCAGTCCTGCCAGTCCATAGGCCTTTGAAAATGTTCTGGCAATCAACAGATTGGGGTGTTGTTTCAACCATCCAAGCGATTCGCTGGCGGTGGGCAGAAATTCGGTATAAGCCTCATCCAGAACGACCAGTATGGACTCGGGCACCTGCGCCAGAAAGCGCGACAGTTCGGCCGCTTCCAGAAATGTGCCGGTTGGATTATTGGGGTTGGCGATAAAAAGGATACGCGTGTCATCGGCAATCGCGGCCAGCATGGCGTCAAGGTCGTGGCCGTAATTCCGGGCCGGGGCCACAATGCCGCGCGCGCCTGTTGCCTGGGTTGCCAACGGATAGACCGCGAACGCATATTCTGAATAGACGGCGGATGAACCTGGTGACAGGAAAGCACGGGCGGCCAGTTCGAGAATGTCGTTGGAACCATTGCCCAGAACAATCTGGTCAAGATCGACGGCGTATTTTTTTGCCAACGCTGTTTTGAGCTGGAAACCGTTGCCATCAGGGTAGCGGGCGATTTCCATAAACAGGTTTTCCATCGCCGCGAGCGCACGTGGGCTTGCGCCGAGCGGATTTTCGTTGGAAGCCAGCTTGACGATGTCTTCAACAGGCAACCCCATCTCTCTCGCCAGTTCGGCGATGGGTTTGCCGGGTTGATAGGGGGCAATGGATCGAATGCAGGAAGGGGAAAACGCGCTCAACGACATAATTCAGAACAGTTCGATGTCATCTTCAGGTTTACTCGCACCCGCGGGCTGGTTAGAAAGTGCGATGGCTTCAGCCACGCTTGCGCCATTCAAAATGGCGTCAAACATGATGCGCTCGGATTCCATGGTGTATTTCGAGCGAATTTGAGTTTGAATGCCGGCCCATTCGGCTGGATTGTACAGGCGACGGCTATCCGTGATCAGGTCGGCAAGCGAGTCGATTGTCCGGCAGACATGATCCAGACGTTGTGCCATGCGGTCATAAAACTGGAATGCCACGATGGCTTTTTGCACGTGGCTATTGATGAAAATGCCGTTTTCTTCGATCGAATTGGCGATCCCCCGGGTGGCGTCGTTATCCGCCAGCGGCTTGACCTCATCCAGAATGGATTTTGCGGAAAGATACATCGAGGTGAATGAATCAGTCAGAACCTTGACCGACTCGTCGCCCTCCTTCATGACCGACTCGATTTGCCCAATTGCTACGCCCAGCATCAGTATGGTTTCACGCACCTGGCTCCAGTCCAGATCCGGATTGCTTGCGGTCGATTTCATTGGTGGTCGGTCGTTTGCCATGGAGAAGCCTTTCCTGATTTTTCAGAGCACAGCAACGGGGTATGATCCCAGTATCTTCAGGAAAGCCGCCTTGTTTTGCAGTTCGGACAGCGCCGAGGCGACTTTGGGATCTTGATGGTGGCCCTCGAGGTCAACGAAGAATACATACTCCCACAAGCCAACTCGAGATGGACGGGATTCGAGCTTGCTCATGCTGACCCCATTATGCGCCAATGGCGCAAGCAATTCATAGACTGCGCCGGGCAAATTTCTGGATGACAGCACCAGGGAGGTCTTGTCCTTTCCTGATGGGGTGGCATCATGCTGCGCGATAACCAGAAAGCGCGTGGTGTTATCTGGCTCATCCTCGATATTTTCGGCAACCCGCGTCAGGCCATAGCGATCCGCAGCAGCTTCGCCCGCCACGGCAGCAGCGTGTTCATCCTCGCTGGCCAGTTTGGCCGCCTTGGCGTTGCTGACAACCGGGATCCGTTCTACACCCGGCAGGTTCTGATTCAGCCATTCGTGGCATTGAGCCAGAGACTGGGCATGAGAATAGACCCGGGTTACCGGGGAAGTGGCGCCGGGTTTGCGCAACAGGCATTGATGGATGCGCAAATCCACTTCGCCGCATACCTTGAGCGGGGATTCCAGCAGCAAATCCAGTGTAGTGCCAACCGCCCCGCCGGTCGAATTTTCAACCGGAACAACGCCATAATCCGCCGATCCCGCTTCGACACTGCGAAATACTTCATCGATGGAAGCGCACGCGCCGGTTTCCGCCGCGTGACCAAAATGTTTGATGGCCGCCGCCTGGGTGAAAGTGCCTTCCGGGCCGAGAAAGGCGACTTTGAGCGGTTTTTCCAGAGCCAGGCAGGCTGACATTATTTCCCTGAACAGGCGGGCAACGGCTTCACCGGACAAGGGGCCGGGATTCTGTTCCTTGACCCGGCGCAGGATTTGCGCCTCACGCTCCGGGCGATAGATCAGTCCGCCACCCTTGAGTGCGCCGATAGCCTGGGCATGTTTGGCGCGCGCGTTGACGAGTTTGAGCATCTCGTCATCAATTGCGTCAATTGCATCGCGGTGTTGGCGTAGTTCCTTATCCATGCCCATTACCCATGATCATTATTCATTTTCGGCCTCGAAGGCTTTCATGAAGGTGACGAGCGCTTCCACCCCAGCCATGGGCATGGCGTTGTAGATCGAGGCGCGCATGCCGCCGACCATCTTGTGTCCCTTGATGGAGAGAATATCCCGGGCTTTGGCCGCAGCAATGAATGCATTGTCCAGGTCTGGCTGGTTCAGCGTAAAGGGGATGTTCATGCGCGAGCGACAGGATAGCTCTACCGGGTTGTGATACAGCGAACTGGCATCAATGGTTTCATACAACAAACGGGCTTTGGCGATGTTAGTCTGCGCTATGGCCGCCAGCCCGCCCTGTTGTTTGAGCCACTGGAACACCAGTCCGGCAATGTAGATGGAATAGGTTGGCGGCGTATTGAGCATGGAGCCGTTTTCGGCCTGCACGGCGTAGTCGAGCATGGTCGGCAGATTCACAGGCGCCTTGCCGAGCAAGTCTTCGCGCACGATTACCAGGGTCAATCCTGCCGGGCCGATGTTCTTTTGCGCGCCACCATAAATCAGGCCGTATTTCGAGACATCGACCGGGCGCGAAAGAATGTGCGAACTCATGTCCGCTACAATTGGAACGGATCCAGGCAAAAAATCCAGATTGTGCATTTCCACGCCATGCACGGTTTCGTTGGTGCACACGTGCAGATAGGCGGCATCCGGTGAGAGCTTGATTTCGCTGGCGGCGGGCAGGCGGGTATAGAGACTATCTTCCGTGCTGGCGGCAAGTTGGGCGCGGCCGACTTTCTGCGCTTCCTTGAGCGCCTTCTTCGACCATGCCCCTGTTACGACATAATCGGCAGAGCGGTCACCCAACAAGTTGAGCGGAATCTGGGCGAACTGCAAGGTGGCGCCGCCTTGCAGGAAGAGCACCTTGTAGTTAGCCGGGATGTTCATCAGCTCGCGCAGATCGGTTTCTGCCTGCGCAATGATGGAGGAATACTCCTTGCCGCGATGCGACATTTCCATCACCGACATGCCACTGTCGCGCCAGTTCAGAAGTTCGTCGCGCGCCTGTTCCAGAACAGGCAGAGGCAGCATGGCAGGGCCAGCGCTGAAATTGTAGATTCGTTCCATAATAGATTTGTCAGGTTTATTCGATACTCAACGTAACCACTCGATGCGCCCCTGGCTCGTCATTGAGCAGGGCAATCAGGGCGGTCAAGGAGAAACGCACTCATCACTTGTCTTCCAGCGTGATTTCTGACGCCTTGTTGGCAATAAATTCATCCACACTTGTAACATGCCTTTCATCGCGCCGCGTACAGGCATCATTCCCTGTGCAGCCGATATTGTCATAACGGGTTTGTCAGGCGTGTCCAGCAATGTAACCAATATTCTCCGTAACCCACTTATTTTTACCGGTTCGAAGAAATGAATATGGCCATTTTCATCCAGTGTGGCTTCTAGTGTTTGTAACATGACTATCTCCCGGTTGCTACACTTGGAGTCCAGTTTATTTTCAAATTCAACGGCGAGCAAAATGTGTTCGCTGGAATGCAGTACTGGATGTTTGCTGCGGACAGTCGGGAGCTGGAATAATCGTCCAGCCATCGGCTGCGTGTTTGTTTTGGCGTACACGAAGATCAGCAAAAATTCGATCAAGATCGAAATCAAAACTGGCAGCATGTTGCTCGCGAATCGCACGTACTTCGTGAATGATGCTATCAGTCATCGTTGTCTCCCAATATCTCGTCAGGGGTGCAAATGAAAGGTAAAAACAAACCCTGCCGTTGCAAATATTCAGCGATTCGTGCTTGGATTTCCGGGTTGGCAATATGCCGACAATTCCATGTCAGCAGATAATCCACGAAATGAACGGTGGCAATCGCAATATGCAAGGCATCCTCACTCGCTTTTGTCGGTACGATATTAGCGGCAACCAGACTTTTTGCAAGATCAACGCTGCGAGACGTAATGTCGAGCAGAGGCATTGTGGACAATACATCAAGCCGCTTGCTCGCAGCCAAGGCATCTCCAGCGCCACATTCCGTGAGCACAAGTTCCGATGCCACCAGATCAAATTCACTGCGCCGATCCCAGAATAGGTAAGTGCTCTGCTGATGTCCGGCTTCAATCACGTTCTTGCTGGGGCGCGCAGTCAGATAACTGATGATGGATGTTTCGACGTAGACTTTTCGCTTCATGAAATTCAGTCCCAATGCGGAAGCCGGAACCAGTCCTTATTGATTATTTATCGAGCCATTCCTAATACAGAAAAAGCCACTCGCAGTTTAGTACCCTCGATGTCAATGCTATCACTCGAATTCAAATCACAGATGAACTCCGTAGATATATAACCACCAAAGCTATTCTTGGCGCGCGCATCAACAATTAGTTGCAATGTACTACGGCGTTCAATCTTCGCGCCGACAACATATGGACTGCGCGGATCCTTTAGTGAGTTGCGATACATTTCAACACAATCATTTACTAATTTTTCTGGGGGATTGTCCAACTCTATTGCGGATGCCATTGAATTTTTTAGAGTTTTTCGATCAGGCAAGGTGATTCCCCACATTTCTCGCTCCTTTTGCCTCGCCTCTCTTGCTGGAGCCTCACTCTCCCACTCTTTCCTGACAATGATTGTTTCTTTCTCATCAACTTCCGCACGCGTCCTCATTGACTTATTTGTTTCAGCTATATCCTTGGCTGTGCCCCACCCATCCATTTTTTTCCATGAGTCAGCAGTGGCGCACGTTCCTGTAATTACACTTACAAATAAGAACGACATCCCTAACAGGTTGCCCATATGCAACATGACCATCTCCCGGTGCTATGCGTCCTCGCCCATTTCGTCGGTGCTATCACCTTCGTCCGACTCGACCACTTTTTCCAGGCCAGTCAGTTTCTCGCCTTCGTCCAGGTTGATCAGCGTGACCCCTTGCGTGGTACGACCCATTTCCCGGATTTCGCGGACGCGGGTGCGAATCAGCACGCCACCGGTAGTGATCAACATGATTTCGTCGGTTTCCTCCACCAGCGTGGCGGCCACAACTTTGCCGTTGCGCTCGCTGGTCTGAATCGCGATCATGCCCTGGGTGCCGCGTCCGTGGCGGGTGTACTCGGCAACTGGGGTGCGTTTTCCAAAGCCGTTTTCGGTCGCGGTCAGCACGCTTTGTTGTTCGCTTTCGGCGACCAGCATGGCGATGACTTTGCCGCCTTTGCGCAAATTCATGCCGCGCACGCCGCGCGTGTCGCGTCCGGTGGCGCGCACGTCGCTTTCCTCGAAACGCACTGCCTTGCCTTCATCCGAGAACAGCATGACATCGTGCTTGCCGTCGGTCAGCGCAACACCGATCAGGAAGTCGCCCTCGTCCAGCGCGATGGCGATAATGCCGGCGCGGCGCGGATTGCTGAAATTGGACAGCGCGGTTTTCTTGACCGTGCCATCGGAGGTGGAAAAGAAAATGAAGCGTTCTTCGGTGAAATCCTTGACCGGCAGGATGGCGTTGATTTTTTCGCCTTCTGCCAGTTGCAGCAGGTTGACGATAGGCTTGCCACGCGAGATGCGACTGCCTTGCGGGACTTCATAGACCTTGATCCAATAGACCTGGCCGTGATTGGAGAAGCACAGGATGGTGTCGTGGGTATTGGCGACGAACAGTTTGTCGATGAAGTCGTCTTCCTTGGTCGCTGCTGCCTGCTTGCCGCGCCCGCCGCGTTTTTGCGCCTTGTAGTCGTCAACCGGCTGGGATTTGATGTAGCCGGTGTGGGAGAGCGTGACCACCACGTCTTCCGGGGTTATTAAATCCTCCAGTGAAATATCCGCTGCATTTACAATGATTTCACTGCGGCGCGCATCGCCGAATTGGGTCTTGATCGCAGTCAGTTCCATGACGATAATTTCGGTGACCCGGTGGGGCTTGGCCAGAATATCGAGCAGGTCGGCGATCTTCAGCATCACGTCCTTGTACTCGGCGACGATCTTGTCCTGCTCCAGGCCGGTCAGGCGTTGCAGGCGAAGTTCCAGGATGGCTTGCGCCTGCATTTCGGAGAGCCGGTAGCCTTGGGCTGACAGGCCGAATTCGGCGGCCAGGCTTTCCGGGCGCGAGGCATCGGCGGCGGCGCGTTGCAGCATGTCTTCCACCAGCGGCGAGCGCCAGGTGTGCTCCATCAAGCCCAGCTTGGCGATGGCAGGAGTTTGCGCGGCCTTGATCAGGGCGATGATTTCGTCCACATTGGACAGCGCGACCGCCAGACCTTCCAGAATATGGCCGCGTTCGCGCGCCTTGCGCAGTTCGAACAGGGTGCGGCGGGTCACGACTTCGCGGCGGTGGCGCAGGAAGGCGTCAATCATCTGCTTCAGGTTCAGCAAGCGCGGCTGACCGTCGACGATGGCCACCATGTTGATCCCGAAGGTGTCCTGCAACTGGGTGTGTTTGTACAGATTATTGAGCACGACTTCGGCTGATTCGCCGCGCTTCAGTTCGATATAGACGCGCATCCCGGATTTGTCCGACTCGTCACGCAGCTCGGAAATGCCTTCCACGCGCTTTTCGCGTACCAGTTCGGCAATTTTTTCCAGCAGGGTCTTCTTGTTGACCTGATAAGGCAGCTCGTCGACGATGATGGCCTGCTTGTCACCCTTGCCGACATCCTCAAAATGGCAGCGCGCGCGCATCACCACGCGGCCACGGCCAGTGCGGTAGCCTTCCTTGACACCCGCCGTGCCATAAATAATCCCGGCAGTGGGGAAGTCGGGGGCGGGGATGATGTCGATCAGTTCTTCTATGCCGGTTTCAGGCTCGCCCAGCAATTTGAGACAGGCGTCGATGACTTCGTTCAGATTGTGTGGCGGGATATTCGTGGCCATGCCGACAGCAATGCCGGAGCTGCCGTTGATCAGCAGGTTGGGTATTCTGGCCGGCAAGACTAGCGGTTCATGCTCGGAGCCATCGTAGTTGGGGCCGAAATCGACCGTCTCCTTGTCCAGGTCTGCCAGCAGTTCATGGGCGATTCGCGCCATGCGGATTTCGGTGTAACGCATCGCCGCCGCGTTGTCGCCGTCAACGGAGCCAAAGTTGCCCTGGCCATCAACCAGCATATAACGCAGCGAAAAGTTCTGCGCCATGCGCACGATGGTGTCGTACACCGCCGTGTCGCCGTGCGGGTGGTATTTACCGATCACGTCGCCGACGATACGCGCCGACTTTTTGTAAGCCTTGTTCCAGTCGTTGGATAATTCGTGCATGGCAAACAGTACGCGGCGATGCACTGGCTTGAGACCGTCGCGCACGTCCGGCAGCGCGCGGCCCACGATCACGCTCATGGCGTAATCGAGATAGGAGCGACGCATTTCTTCTTCGATGCTGACCGGGATTGTTTCTTTTGCGAATTGATCCATGGGGTGACGTACTGACTTTATGAGGGTTTCTTGAACGCGCAATGTTAGCACGGGGGCTATAATTCTGACCATTCCAAATGATGCGTGAGGCTGGCGTGGAAAAATGGCGTCTGATTGATACCGGTTTGCGTAATGCCGCCGAAAATATCGCACTAAACCGTGCGCTTCTGGAGGCCAGAAGAAAGGGCGAAAGTCCGAATACCTTGCGGTTTTTGCAATTTACGCCCTCCGCTTTGCTGGGCTTCCATCAGAGCGCCGAACAGGAGCTGAATCTCGATTATTGTCGGGAGCATGGCATTGCGGTGCAGCGACGGATCAGCGGTGGCGGTGCGATCTTTTTCGATGAAACGCAGATTGGCTGGGAGCTGTATCTGGGGCGGCAGTCGCTGGGAACGGCGAACATGGAGGAAATCACCCGGCGCATTTGCGAAGCGGCTGCATCAGGAATGCGTATGCTGGGGGTGGACGCGCAATTTCGTCCGCGTAATGATATCGAGGTGGGGGGGCGAAAAATCTCTGGCACTGGCGGGGTGTTTGATGGCGATGGGCTGATGTTTCAGGGCACGCTGCTGGTGCAGTTCGATGTTGAGAAGATGCTGCGTGTCTTGCGGATCCCGGTCGAGAAGCTGTCCGGCAAGGCGATCGCTTCGGCGCGAGAACGGGTGGCAAATCTGGCGGATTTGCTGGGGTATGTTCCGCCTCTCTCAAGTGTAAAGTCAGCCTTGTCAGAAGGGTTTTCGCGAGCGTTTTTCGCACGCATGGAAACAGGCGAGTTGAGCGAGTTGGAGCAGGGCTACTTTGAATCGGCGCTGGGGGAAATCGACTCGCCCGAATGGGTCAATCTGGTTCACCGTCCGGCCAGTGAATTGCCGATGCGTGAAGCCACTGAAAAATTTCCCGGCGGGCTGTTGCGGGTGGCGCTCTCCTACGATGAAACAAGAAAGCGTATCGGGCAGGTGTGGTTCACGGGCGATTTTTTCGTGATGCCCGCCCGGACAATCAATGACCTGGAAGCTGCGTTGAAGCAGGTTGCGGAAGATCAAGTTGAAATCGTCGTGAATGCTTTCTTTCATGGGCGTGAAGTGGACATGTTACAAATCAAACCGCTGGATTTTGTAGTGCTTATCCGGCAGGCCTTGGCCAGTGCGCCACCCAGTGCATCATAAGGTCGATGTCCTGGTCGTGGGCCTGGGGCCAGCGGGCGGCACTGCTGCGTTGGCGGCCGCACGGGGCGGTCTGAAGGTGGCAGCGGTTGAACGCAGGAAGGAAGTGGGGCTGCCCGTGCAATGCGCGGAGTGGATTCCTTTGGCGTTGCTTGGGTTGTTACCCGATTTAATGCCCAATTTAATTCAAGGCGGCGGGATAAACGTTCAGTCTGTTGATGCGATGATCACAAGCTTGCCATCCGGTGAAACCAGTCGACTGCGTACGCCTGGCATGATGATCAATCGGGCTGTTTTCGATCAGGCTATCGCGGCGACTGCCGAGCGCGCCGGGGCGGCGTTGTACCTCAACTGTCGTCTCGATGGGTTGGACACATTGCGTCATCTCGCCAGTGTCGAATCTCCACAAGGAAAAATGACGTTTTCTTACCGGGTATTGGTTGCTGCGGATGGCCCGAGTTCCAGCGTAGCAAAGCTAATGGGCTTGCCGAAGCAGGCAGTGGTGCATGCCCGCCAATACACTGTGCCACTGTTGCAGCCAACGAGGGAAACCGCTGTATGGCTGTCTCCCGATTTTCCAGGCGGATATGCCTGGTTGTTTCCGAAAGGTGACCAGGCGAATCTGGGGCTAGGCATGGACAAGCGGTTTGCCGTCAATCTCAAGACGCCGCTTGATAATTTGCACCAGAAACTGGTCAGCGAAGGGCGGGTGGGCCACACAGTTATTCGACGCACCGGCGGTTTGATCCCGGTTGGCGGTTTGCGGTCCGCTCTGGTGGCAGGAAATGTTCTGTTTGCCGGGGATGCGGGTGGATTTACACATCCCGTGATGGGAGCTGGAATACAGGCGGCGGTGGTTTCTGGGCGGCAAGCCGGAGAAGCAGCGGTTGCGTGCCTGGACGGGCGCGGACGGGCGCTGGAATCTTATGAGGAAGACATGAGAGATCATTTTGAGCAGGCGCTGAGTCGTGGCGTCAAGCAGAGAGTCTGGCTGAAGGCGGGCGGAAAGGACGAGACGCTTCGGAAAGGCTGGGTGGCCTTTCCCGAATATTACGCAGGCGATGCCGCATGACCATTCTTCGTTCGCCGGATTATGTCCAGTTGAGCACCGCTGCTGCGATCACTTTGGGACTGATGCCCGGAAAAATGTTCCGTACAGCGTGTACGCATTGTCTGAACCTGTTGGTGACTTATCCAGAAGGCTGCCGGGCAAACTGCTCCTACTGTGGCCTGGCCCGGCACAGGGAGGAAGCGCGAGACTATGCGGCACGTAATTTTATCCGCGTGGACTGGCCAACGCTCGCTTTTGATGAGGTGATCGCACGGGTAAGGTCGGGCGAGGACAAAGGGCAGTTTCAGCGCATGTGCATTTCCATGATTACGCACCCTGCTTCCGATGCCGATACCCGGACACTGCTGCGAAAATGGGTGAACGCCTTACCGCATATTCCTGTTTCCATCCTTTCAAATCCGACCTCGATGGAAAAGAAAGACCTGGTTGAAATGAAGGAGTTGGGTGCCGAGATTTTTACCGTGGCACTGGATGCGGTAACCCCTGAAATATTTGAGCGCACGCGTGGCAAAACGGTAGATAGCCCTCACCGTTGGGAAAAGTATTGGCAAGCGCTGGATTGGGCTGCGGAAGTTTTTGGCCCGGAAAAATTCGGCGCGCATCTGATTTGCGGCATGGGCGAGACGGAAAAGGAAATACTCCATGTCTGTCGGCGCATCCGCGATATGGGCGGCCATAACCATCTATTCGCCTTTTACCCGGAACGTGGTTCGCTGATGGAAGATTGGCCGGCCTGTGATGCCGGTCGCTGGCGACGTGTCCAAATGGCGCGCTATCTGATCGATTACTGTGGCGTCAACGTTGACGCCATGCAGTTTGACCGGGATGGCCAGTTGACCGGGTTGGGTGTGACGCCAGAAACAGTGGACCAACTCGTTAGCTCAGGCAGGCCGTTTCGTACTTCCGGTTGCCCAGGCAAGGAAGACGATATTTCAGCCTGCAACCGGCCTTATGGTGATTCCCGGCCATCGGCCATTCTTTCCTACCCCTTCGTGTTGGACGAGCAGGATGTCGAAAGCGTCAGGCAACAAATGGAAACATAATGTTGCGAACCTGCAACAATGCGGGCGTAAGACTTATGTATATCTTGCCCGTTAATTTGATTTGTGTATGATTAACGCAACAAGAAAACGTCACGAAGATGAACAGTAAACATCACACAGCATCAACAAGAAGCATTTCTCAAACAATGAGGGGATACAGCATGAAATTGAAGAAAATTGTAGGCGTCATGGCCGCTATCGGCATTGCAGCGCCAGGCGTAGCGATGGCTACCAACGGCATGAACCTGGAAGGTTACGGCCCGATTGCCGCAGGCATGGGCGGCGCTTCCATGGCATACGATAACGGCACTGCTGCCGTAGTGAACAACCCCGCCACTTTGGGACTGATGCCCCAAGGTAGTCGTCTGGATCTGGCGATTGGTATGTTGGGCCCCGATGTCAATACTTCCATGAACATGCCAGGCATGGGCACTTTGAGCGCACCTTCCGGCGGCGACTCCTACTACATGCCAGCCATTGGTTATGCCAAGAAAGATGGAAAACTGGCCTATGGCGTGGGGATTTTTGCACAGGGTGGCATGGGTACTGAATACGGTTCAGACTCTTTCTTGAGCTGGGGTGATGCTGGCCCGGCCAATAAGCCAGTACGTTCCGAAGTGGGCGTTGGCCGCCTGGTCGTTCCTCTGGCATATGACGTCGATCCCAAGTTGACTGTTGCGGGTAGTATCGATTTCGTGTGGGCGAACATGGATCTGCAGATGCTGATGCCAGGTTCCATGATGGGTCCGATGATGATGCCAGGTGGCAGCCCGTTGGGTACAGTGGGCGGCAGCATGGTTACAGATCGGTTTGTCCCGGCCATGATGGGTGGGCAAATGACCGGTTTCAACTGGGGTTACTTCGATTTTTCCAACACCAATGATTACTCTGGCGCAGCGCATTCCACCGGCTGGGGCGGTAAACTGGGCGTGACCTACAAGGTCAACCCTCAGTTGACTCTGGGTGCGACCTACCATACCAAGACTAGCTTGGGTGATCTGGAAGGCAGCGCTTCCGTTGGTTTCTCCGCCAACCTTGGTCCTGCCATGGGTCCTATGGCCGGTGCGACGGTACCTGTTTCTGTTTCCGGCAAGATCTCGGTGCGTAATTTCGAGTGGCCGCAAACATTCGGCTTCGGTATGGCTTATCAGGCTACCAACAAGCTGATGGTTGTGGCTGATTACAAGCGTATCGACTGGGCAAATGTCATGAAGGATTTCAAAATGACATTTACGGCCGAAGCCAACCAAGCTGATCCGATGGCACAGGCTTTCATGCTGGGTGGTACTGAAATGGACGCTACCATGTACCAGAACTGGGAAAACCAGAACGTATTCCAGTTCGGCGCTTCCTACAAGCTAACCGATGCATGGACGTTGCGTGGCGGTTTGAATCTGTCCAATAACCCGGTACCAGATTCGACCATGAACGCACTCTTCCCTGCTATCGTTGAAGATCATGTGACCGCAGGTGTTGGATATGCATTCAATAAAGCACAGGATGTGAACTTCTCTCTGGCCTATGCCGATAAAAACACTGTAACCAATTCTGTTACGGGTGTTACTTCGAGCATGAGTCAGTTGAACTGGCAATTGATGTACAGCCACCGCTTCTAAGTTGAGCCGGATGTGTTGCTGAAATGAGCAGAAGGGCTGAGCAGCATGCTGTCTCAGCCCTTTCTGTTTGTTAGGGCCAGGTATTTCGCCATGCCCTGCAGATTTTGAATAGAACAATCAAGGAGGCAGTAGATATTATGAATAAATTTCTGGTAGCGATTCTGTTTGCGATGTGGGCGCCGCTTGCAATGGCGGTTGCGCCCTACACTATGGGAACAAAGCTTAATGGCGGCGATGTCAACGCAGTGATGGGACAGGTCGAGTCCAAGCTGACTGCAGAGGGATTTACTGTCATTGGCAAGTATTCACCCAAAGGAGTTGGCCAGTATGGTGTGGTGGTCGTGACGGACAAAGGGGTTCTGGATGCGATCCACTCAACTGGAGGGGCTGCTGTGATCGGTGCTGGAATTCGCGTAGGAGTCAAGGCGGATGGGACGGTCAGCTACATGACGCCAGACTATTGGTACCGTGCTTACTTTCGTAAGCAGTTTTCCAGTGCAGATGCTGCAGTCAAGGCGGTGACCGGAAAATTACAGAAGGCCTTGGGTGCAGGCAAGGGATTTGGCGGAGATGTGTCCGAGTCTGATCTTCCTGGCTACCGTTACATGGTGGGTATGGAGCGTTTCGGATCAGACAAGGACGAACTGAAAGCACATAGCAGTTTTGAGGCGGCCGTGAAAGTGGTGCAGGATAACCTGGCCAAGGGTACCAACAAAACGGCGAAAGTCTATGAAGTAATCATGGCAGACAAAAAAATTGCTGTATTTGGCGTGGCGATGAATGATCCAAAAACGGGTGAGGGTAACTGGATCAACAAGATTGGCACTGAAAACATTGCGGCTGTGCCATATGAAATATATGTAGTTGGCAGCAAGGTTTATTCCCCTTATGGTCGCTTCCGCATGGCGCTGGGATGGCCAAATCTGGGAATGGGTACTTTCATGAAGGTCAGCGATTCTCCTGATGAAATTCTGGAAACGCTTACTGGCGTTGCAGGCGGTGTATATGAGAAATCCAGCGCTTTTTAATTAAATAAACCGACTGGTTCGGTTGAGAAAAACCCCGCTTTGGCGGGGGTTTTTTGCTTATGAATGGCCCGCACAAAACTTGGGTTTGATGCAAGTACTATGCCCCCAAAAATTTGCTTGACAGGTGATGTTATTCACATCATCCAGAGAATCGGGACCTGATATGCACATGTCCAGGTGGGTAATACATGAGAATTTGTAATATATTGAATTATAAGTGTAATTTAATTGATTATTTTGTGGGCAGAGAATAAAAATATCAATGTGGCAAGGGGGTTTAGGTCGATAATTAGCGATTTGTTAACAGACTTATCCACAGAAAATGTGCGTAACTTAAATAGTCTATTTAATTAAGTGGGTTAAGCTGGTTTTCAAGAATGTTGCTTAGACATGCGATGTAACTGATCAAAATTGATTTGATAGTGAAGCCCATTGTTTTTCCAGGCGTTTTCCAGAAACTGGCTGAATTGTCTTGAGCTCCTGGGCAAATAGTGAAACGCGCAATTCTTCCGTCATCCAGCGATAATTCAATAACTCCTGGTCCGGTTCTTCGCCCCGCGTAGCTAATTGTGAGTAGCGTTCGCGCCATCGGCGGCATGCCGGTGTCGTTTCCTGCACCAATGCGGTGTCCCGTTCAACTGCACCGGGAAGTTTGTCCATGCGTATCGTGACGGCTTTCAGGTAACGGGGGAAATGCCTGAGCCAGTTCAATGGCGTTCTGACCAGGAAATCCTTGCAGAACAATTCGCTGAGTTGCTGACGGATATCTGCCCGGGAGGTTGCTGGTAGCCTGATGTTTTCAATCTTGTTGAGCAGTCCATGGTGTTCGAGCAAGATATCTCCTGCAAGCTTGCAAATATCGTTTGCTGCTGACACTACCAACGGTTTAACCGCATCTATCTTTTTTGTGAACTCAATCGCATCTCGAACACGGGGTTTGTCCCGCCACATGACGTGATTGATGGTGGCTTGCCTGAGCGCGGATTTTAGCTCCTCGCAATTACCCCATGGCAAATAGTGCAGGCACATTGCCTTACTGACCGGCAAGGATTTCTCAAGATAGCGAGCCTGTTCCGGCATCTGCATCAATAACAATTTGGCCAACCCGCTGCGCATGGCAAGTTCGGCAGCTTCTGGCGTGTCAAATACCTGGAGTGCAACGTCCTGCCCCGTATCCGCAAGCGCTGGATAAGCCAGGATATGTTGGCCGCTACGACTTATCTCAACCTTGTCCGGTAATTTGCCAAAGTCCCAGTTTGTGATGCCACCTCGCTCGAATTCAGACTGAACGGCGGCGCCAAAATTTTGCCTGGCCTCAGCGCCGAATTCCTGCTTCAGGCTTTGCAGGTTGCGGGCGCAGGCAATTTCAGCAGCTTGCTCGTTGATGACTGAAAAGTTCATCTGCAGATGCGCCGGCAACTCGTCCAGGCGCCAGGCGGAGCGGGGAATGGTTAAGTGGCGTGTTTGTTGCAGAAAGCGGGATAAAGCTTCTTCAGGGGGGGTATCGGAGGGGACGAGTGAACCCAGGGCCGATGTGACGCAATCAGGAACCGGAACACAGGCGCTACGCAGGCTTTGTGGAAGTGCGCGAATCAGCCAGGTGAGCTTCTCGCGCAGTAGGCCCGGAACCAGCCAGTCGCAACGGTTGGCGCTGATCTGATTGAGTGTGGCCAGAGGCAAAATCAGCGTGACGCCATCCAGTAGGTGTCCGTGCTCGAAACGGTAATTAAGCCGGTATTCGTTTTCTCCCAATTTCAGTATCGCGGGGAAAAGTTCTTCCGTGACATGGTCTGCTTCATGGCGCATCAGTTGTTCTCGTGCCATGAATAACAGGCGAGGATGGGTGCGCTCAGCCTCGCGTCGCCATTTGTCGAAATCCTGGCCGTTGTGGATGCCTCCAGGAATGTGCTGGTCGTAGAAATCATATATGCGTTGTTCATCAACCAGAATATCCTGACGTCTGGCCTTGTGTTCCAGCGCTTCGATATCGCCGACCAACTTGTGGTTATGGTCGAAAAATGAGGCTCGCGTGTGGTATTCACCTTCAACCAGTGCCGAGCGAATGAAAATTTCTCGAGCGAGTGTCGGGGCTATGGGGCCGTAATTGATTTTTCGCCTGGCCTCAACAATCAGCCCATATAGTGATACGTTCTCAAAGGCTGAAACTCGGGCGGTTTTCTTTTCCCAGTGCGGTTCGAAATAATGACGTCTGATCAGGTGTCCGGCCAGCGGTTCTATCCATTCCGGCTCGATGTGTGCCAGGGTGCGGCCGTAAAGACGGGTGGTTTCTGTCAGTTCAGCCGCCATCAGCCATTTTGGGCCGCTGCTGGTGCGAGATGGTGTGGCTTCCGGGCCTGTGTGGGGCTGCGATGGGGCGGTTTTCTGTGGTTTGAAGAGCACAGAGCCTGGAAAGATGGAAAACCGGATGCCCCGCGCACCTTGATATTCCCGGTTGTCGCCCTTGAGGCCAATGTTGCCAAGCAATCCTGCCAACAGGGCGCGATGTATCTGGGCATACTCTGCGCTGATCTCATTGGGTCGGATACCCATTTCCTTGACCATGATGGCGAGTTGCCCATGCACCTCGCGCCACTCGCGCATGCGCAGTGCAGAGAGAAAGTGCTCATGGCAGGTTTGCGCCAGCTTGCGGCTGGATTTTTTGTGTATCAGTGCGTCTTCGTAGAAATTCCAGAGTTTGATGAAGCCCAGAAAATCTGACCGCTCATCTTGAAAGCGGCGATGGGCGACATCGGCAGCATCCTGTGCCGAGATCGGGCGTTCACGCGGGTCCTGGACAGACAGGGCGGAGGCAATGATCAGGACTTCAGTCAGGCAGTTCTCCTGCCGCGCGGCCAGAATCATGCGGGCGATACGCGGGTCGATGGGTAGTCTGGCCAGTTGTTGACCCAGTGGTGTCAGCTTGCGGGTGTCTGAAACGGCGCCCAGTTCCTCCAGCAAATTGAAGCCATCGGAAATGGCACGCGGATCGGGCGCATCCAGAAAGGGGAAATCCTCTACTTCACCCAAGCCCAGCGCCTGCATGCGCAATATCACCCCAGCCAGATTGCTGCGACGGATTTCCGGATCGGTATAGGCATCACGGGCGTTGAAGTCATCCTCGCTGTATAGCCTGATGCATATTCCGCTGGCGACACGTCCGCATCGCCCTGCCCGTTGTGAGGCAGAAGCACGCGAAATTTTCTCGATTTGTAAACGTTCGACCTTCGCTCTGACGCTGTAGCGGTGAATCCGCGCGTAGCCGGGGTCGATCACGAAACGGATGCCAGGTACGGTGAGCGAGGTTTCCGCCACGTTGGTTGCCAGCACGATGCGACGCCCCCCGCCGGGTTTGAAGACACGATCCTGTTCGGCATTGGAGAGGCTAGAGAACAAGGGAAGAATTTCGGCGCCGGCCGGGTGATGCTTGCGCAATGTCTCGGCTACCTCGCGGATTTCCCGCTCCCCGGGCAGGAAAATCAGAATATCGCCACCGTGCCCGGCAATTTCATCGACCGCCTGTATGATAGATTTTGCCTGATCTTCTGCTTCGCCTTCTTCATGTCGGCCCGGGCGGTAACGTATTTCAACCGGAAACATGCGGCCGGAAACCTCGATAACCGGCGCGTTGTCGAAGTGCCTGGAAAACCGGTCAGCATCAATGGTGGCAGAGGTGATAATGACTTTAAGATCCGGTCTGCGCGGTAGAATATTTTTGAGGTAGCCGAGCAGAAAATCGATATTCAGGCTGCGTTCGTGTGCCTCGTCGATAATGATCGTGTCGTAGGCGTCAAGAAAACGGTCACCCTGGGTTTCTGCCAGCAAAATACCATCGGTCATGACCTTGATATAGCTGTTTTCGCCAACGTGATCATGGAAACGCACCTGATAACCAACCGCTTGCCCCAGTTCGCTGCCGAGTTCCTGCGCGATGCGGCCAGCCACACTACGCGCAGCAATTCGTCTGGGCTGGGTATGGCCGATCAGCCCGGAAACGCCTCGCTTCAGGTCCAGGCAGATTTGCGGTAGCTGGGTTGTTTTGCCGGAACCGGTTTCTCCGCACACGATAACCACCTGATGAGCTGAAATGGCCGAGGCGATTTCGTGACGCCTCTCATTAACGGGTAAACCCTGTTTGAAGTCGGGTACCGGAATATTTACCAAACGACTTGCCCGTAGCGTGGACGATGCCTTTATTCGGGTTTCCAGCTTTTCTCGTGCGCCATCATCCGCCTTGCGCGCCAGTCTCTCGACTTCACGCATAAGGCGATGCTGGTCACGTTGCATGCAAGATGCAATTTCGGTTTTCAGGTTGAGATGCGTTTTTGTCACAGTGAGAATCAGAAAAATGGCAGATGCGATTATACCCCGAAGCCATTTAACCCTATTGTTGACTATTTTTATCGGGTATGGTTAAATCACCATTCAATTTACTCAAGTATAAATTTTATCTAAGTTTTAAGACTTATTAACCAAGTAAGGAGAATGAATATGGAACTACCTTCACGTGATGGTGATGGCTATCTGGACGACATGGGCGAGTGGACTGAAGATATCGGACGTGCGATGGCAGAGGCCGATGGCGTGGATCTCGATGATGTAAAATGGAACCACATCATCAAGGCACGCGAGTATTTTGAGGAAACCAGTTCGGTTCCCCCGATTCGCAAGTTTGCAAAATATATCGATGAAGATCAGAAAGTGATCTTCAATATCTGGATGACTGGCCCGATGAAGCCGATTACCAAATATGGTGGTCTGCCCAAGCCGACTGGCTGCGTATAAGGACTGAATGCCCTTACGACCAATGCCTTTTTGAAAAGACCCGATATGTAACGCATATCGGGTCTTTTGCTTTTTGCGATAGAATGGGCCGATCAGATTGAATAAGGGTTCTGCAAATGATTACCGTCGAGCATCATGATCATGTGGTCAAGGTTTCCGTCTTTGGCGAGTTCACGCTGACGGACTACAAACAGATGGAAGACATGCTGGTCCATGAAGTCAAGTTTCAGGGCAAGGTCAGTTTATTGATTGATCTGCGTGATATGGCTGACTTTACTTTGGACGTCGCTTGGGAGGATGTGCGCTTCAACTGGCGGCATCCTCATGATTTCAAAAAGATAGCGGTGGTGACCGAGGCTCGTCTGATTGCCTGGAGCGCCTGGCTGGCGCGTGCTTTTGTCGATGCGGAAATCCAGGTATTCGAGAATTATGATCTGGCCAGTGATTGGGTCGATGCTGGTTCAAACTGAGCGGTCCAAGTATTTGAAACTTTTGTCGCAGTCGATTAGTCTTAGCGACTGTAATTACTTACAAGGAGATTATTTATGCAGCCCGATTTACAGGTATTGAATCAAGCCTCGCCCTACGCCGTTTCAACCAACAAGGTTCTGCGCAATACCTACATGCTGTTGGGCCTCACCATGATCCCGACCGTGATCGGTGCGATCATCGGTATGAACATGAATTTTTCCTTCATGGCGCAAAGCCCGATCATGGGTGCTGTCGTCATGCTGGCGGTGATGTTCGGACTGTTCTGGGCAATTTCGAAAAATCGTGATAATGGCTTGGGCGTTGTGTTGCTGCTGGGCCTGACCTTGTTCATGGGCGTCATGCTCGGCCCGATTCTGCAAGTGGCGCTGCACCTCAAGAATGGCGCGCAACTGGTTGGCTTGGCTGCGGGTGGGACGGGCGTGATTTTCCTGTCCCTGTCGACGTATGCGACGGTGACGAAAAAAGACTTCAGCTTTATGGGGAATTTCCTCTTCGTAGGGCTGATTCTGCTGATCATTGCCTCGCTGGCAAACATGTTCTTCCAGGTTCCAGCCGCTTCGCTGGCCATTTCGGCGGTTGCGGTTCTGATTTTCTCGGGATTCATCCTGTTTGATGTCAGCCGTATCGTCCAGGGTGGTGAGACCAACTACATCATGGCCACGCTGGCCTTGTATCTGGATATTTACAACCTGTTCGTCAATCTGTTGCAATTGTTGATGGCCCTGAGCGGCGAGCGAGACTGATTTATTCCGGTGAGCGTGATTGATTTAGTTTTCTCTTGAAAAAGGCGGCCTTGGCCGCCTTTTTCATTTCTCGAACAGCGCGATGGACTCCACATGAGCCGTGTGCGGGAACATGTTCGCCACCCCGGCAGCCCTCAGCATATATCCCTTGTTGTGAACCAGTTCAGCAGCATCTCTCGCCAGTGTCGATGGGTTACAGGAAACGTACACGATACGACTGGGGCCATGTTCTCCCAGTGACTTGATCAGATCAATTGCACCATCGCGTGGCGGGTCGATGAGCATCTTGTCGAAGTGTCCAAGCGCTGACAGACTTTCCGGCGTGACCTGAAACAGATCAGCCAGTTGAAATTCTGTTGTATCGGCCAACCCGTTATATTCCGCATTTGCACGAGCACGCTCCACCAGTGCGGCGCTACCCTCCACCCCCAACACCCGAGCGCCACGGCGCGCGATTGGCAGGGTGAAATTGCCCAGCCCGCAGAACAGGTCGGCAATGCGCTCACCCGGCTTTGGGTCAAGTAAGCCGATTGCACGACGCACCAGCAGTGCATTCATGAATGGGTTGACCTGTGTAAATTCAGTCGGCTTGAATGGCATGGTGATGCCAAACTCCGGCAGGGTGTAATCCAGTTGAGGCGCATCCAGAGGATAAAAAGGCTGCACAGTGTCCAGCCCCTTGGTCTGCAACCAGAACTGGACGGCGTGGGTATCCGCAAAAGCCTTGAGCAGGGCTTCATCTTCAAGGCTAAGCGGATCCATGATGCGCAATACCAGCACATCCACATTTTCCCCGAGCGCCATTTCGATCTGCGGGATGCGGTCACGAATCGAAATTTTTTCCACCAGCGCGCGCAAAGGATCGATCAGCCTGGAGATGCGTGGTGGCAGCACTTCGCAACTGTGCATGTCCAGGACAAAATGGCTGCGTTTCTCGTGAAAACCGATCAGCAGCATGCCTTTCTTTATCGCATACTTGACCGAAATTCGGGCACGGAAACGGTATCCCCACGGGACGCCATGGATCGCAGGCAGAATATAACCTGCCTTGACCTTGCCGATATGCCACAGATTGTCTTCCAGGATGCGCTGCTTGACGGCTACCTGAGCGGCAGGATCGAGATGCTGCATGCTGCACCCGCCGCACACGCCAAAGTAAGTGCATTTTGGCCGAATTCTCAGGTGAGCGGGCTTGATGAGTTGATCCAGTGTTGCCATTTCGTAGCTGGGTTTTTTCTTGAAAACGCGATAAGTCACCTCTTCGCCGGGCAGGGCGCCTTCAATGAAAATGGTTTTCCCGTCAGCGCGAGCGATACCGCGCCCCTCATGATCCAGAGATTCGATGGTGATTGTCATATTGAGTAGTGATTCATATCAAACAAACTGATATTCTGTTGAAAAATTAAGTTGATTTCGGCTTGATTCGCGCAGCAATAAACAGGGAGAGAATGAAATGAGCTCAGAAGAAACGACCTTGACTGTACACCTCAAAAACGGTTCAGTCATGAAATTCAAGCACCCAAGGGCGAGCGATAAATCCAATCTGGTTAGCCGTACCCGTGAAATTCTCGAAGCCGGTCATCTTCTGGTGGAAACCGGCGACCGAGCCATCATTATCCCTTATAACAGCATCCTCTTCATGGAAACTTCACCGTTGCCGGACGTGCTGCCCTCAAACTGCATACGTGGCGCTACCATCATTTCTTGATGGGAGGGGAGTCATCAGCAGGGTACGCGCCAGAGTAAGCAGCGAACGGTGAGCAGAGGCCTTGTCCGGCTGTGCCGGGTTTTTCTGTTTACCGCTCACTGCTGCCATCGATGATAGACTACCGAACTTTGCCAGTTAGACTCAATCCTGTGCCGCATTCCGAACGCATGACCCCCACTGAAATTCGCGCCAGCACCGGCCTGGCGGCGATTTTCGGCTTGCGGATGCTAGGCATGTTTCTGATTCTGCCCGTATTCGCAATCTATGCCGTCACTTTGCCTGGCGGCGACAACCACGCCATGGTCGGCCTGGCGTTGGGTATCTATGGTCTTACCCAAGCCATGCTGCAACTGCCGTTTGGCATGGCATCGGATCGCTTCGGACGCAAACCTGTTATCTACTTCGGGCTGGCTCTGTTCGTGTTGGGCAGTCTGGTGGCCGCCTCCGCACAGGACATATATTGGGTCATCGCCGGTCGGGCCATCCAGGGAGCGGGCGCGATCTCGGCAGCCATTACGGCCTTGCTGGCTGACCTGACGCGTGAAGAGCACCGCACCAAGGCTATGGCCGTCATCGGTTCGACCATTGGCCTCACTTTTGCTGCTTCCATGGCGATTTCTCCAGCCTTGTATCAGGTGATCGGGGTCCCCGGCATGTTTATGCTCACGGGTGTGCTGGCTTTGTTGGCGATAGTCGTGGTGGCCAAATGGGTGCCTGATCCAGGCGTCAGCCATTTTCATTCCGATGCCGAAGTCGCTTCCGGGCGTTTGAAGGACGTGCTCAAGCACCCGCAGTTGTTGCGCCTGGATTTTGGCATATTCGCCCTGCATGCGGCGCAAATGGCCATGTTTACGGTTATTCCTCTGGCCTTGAAATCGACAGGCAGTCTGCCGGAAACCGAGCACTGGAAAGTCTATCTCCCCATCATGTTGCTGGCCTTTGCCCTTATGGTGCCGGCCATTATCGTTGGAGAAAAGCGAGCCAGGCTGAAGCAGGTTTTTGTGGTTGCGGTGAGCTTGCTGCTGGCGACCCAGTTGATGCTGGTCGGGCTGATCAATCATTTCTGGGGCATCGTGGCGATGTTGCTGACTTTCTTCATTGCCTTCAATATTCTCGAAGCCAGCCTGCCCTCCCTGATCTCCAAGATTGCCCCACCGCAAGCCAAAGGTACAGCCATGGGTGTGTATAATACTGCGCAGGCACTGGGCCTCTTTGTGGGTGGCGTGGTGGGCGGTTTGTTGGCGCATACGCTGGGAGCATACGCCGTCTTCGCTTTTGGCGCTTTCCTGTCCTCAATATGGCTGTGGCTGGCAATCTCGATGGAAGCGCCGCTGGCCGTCAAAACCCGGATGTTTCACCTCGAACCGCTGGATGAAACCCGTGCAATGGAGATGAAACAGCAGTTGGCAGCGCTTGCCGGCGTGGCTGATGTCGCTGTTTCAGCAGAAGAATGTGCGGCCTACCTCAAGGTCAGCATGGCAGGTTGGGATGAAGAGCAGGCATTGAAAATTATCCAAGGAGAGATGTGAGATGGCATCGGTAAATAAAGTCATTATTGTTGGAAATCTGGGAAAAGATCCTGAAATGCGCTATATGCCATCGGGAGATGCGCTGTGCAACTTCAATGTTGCCACCACCGACTCATGGAAAGACAAAAGCGGTGAAAAGCAGGAAAAAACCGAATGGCATCGAATTTCAATGTTTGGAAAACTGGCCGAGATTGCCGGGCAATACCTGAAAAAAGGTAGCCAGGTTTACATTGAAGGCCGTCTGCAAACACGGAAGTGGACTAATAAAGAAGGACAGGATCAGTACACCACTGAAATCGTTGCCAACGAAATGAAAATGCTGGGTAGCCGCAGTGGCGGCGGAGGTAATACCTTTGAGGTGGTGGATAAAGAACCCTCGGGTAGCGGTAGCAGCAGTGGTGGCGGAAGCAGGCCCGCCAGCAACCCAGCACCGGCCAATCCACCCGGTAATGGATTTGGTGGTGATGCCTTTGGGGATGACGATATTCCGTTTTAGGGACTACCACATTAACCCAGTAAGCTCATTGTTTGCTGGGTTTTTTATTGGGTAATGAAAGGAGTTTTGATTGGAATTGCTTATCCTTTTAAGTTGGAATAGACTAGTCATCTGACTAGTCAAACGAGGTGCAGTCATGAACGCATGGCCTGTACAAGATGCAAAATCCCGTTTCAGTGAATTGTTGGAAGCCTGTGTCAATGAAGGGCCGCAACTGGTCACGCGGCGCGGTGCGGAAACAGCCGTTCTCGTCCCCATTACAGAATGGAAGCGACTGAGCAACGCCGCACGTCCTTCACTTAAATCGCTACTGCTTTCGGATTTCGGGCGTGCTGATTTTGAATTACCCCCACGCGGAGTGGCCAAACGCCGCTCGGCGACTGTTGCATAAGGCGCAAAATGTATCTTCTTGACACCAATGTCGTCTCAGGACTGCGCAAGGTTCGCCCCCACGGAGCCGTGGCCGCCTGGCTTGAAAGCGTGGCCGATGAAGATATTCATCTCAGCGCCGTGACGCTGGGTGAAATACAGGCTGGCATCGAAATAACGCGTGAACAGGACGCCCTCAAAGCTGCAGAAATTGAAGCATGGGCCGATCAAGTCGCCGCTACTTACAATGTACTCCCCATGGATGTGGCCACCTTTCGCGTCTGGGCGAAGCTGATGCATCGGCAATCAGACACCGTCTATGAAGATGCCATGATCGCAGCCTGTGCGATTGTGCAACACCTAACGGTCGTCACAAGAAATGTGCGCGACTTTGAACGGTTCAACGTACCGCTATTCAACCCGTTCGGGGATTAGTTTTCGAAATCATCTCAATCATTCGCATGAGCCCCGATGGAAACCTAATTTATCGGGGGTTTTTTCATGCCTGGCAAATATCCAGTGCCAATGCTTCCGCAATCTTGATGCCATCCACGGCGGCGGAGAGAATTCCTCCTGCATAACCAGCCCCTTCTCCTGCGGGGTAAAGCCCTCGGGTGTTGATGCTTTGAAAACTCTCGTCACGCTTGATGCGCACCGGCGAGGACGTGCGCGTTTCCACACCTGTCAACACCGCGTCATACATGGAAAATCCTCTGATCTGCTTTTCAAAAGCGGGAATGGCCTCGCGAATCGCGGCAATGGCGTATTCCGGCAAGGCAGTGCTGAGGTCGCACCAGTGAACGCCGGGGAGATAAGAGGGTTGGACTGTTCCTGCTTTTATTGAGGGTTTGCGGGCAAGAAAATCGCCCACTCGTTGCGCCGGAGCGGCGTAGGTTTCGCCCCCCAGCTTGAATGCCTGTTCTTCCCAGTGGCGCTGGAATTCGATACCGGCCAGCGGTGAGCCGGGGAAATCTTCCGGCGTGAGATCCACCACGATACCGCTATTGGCGTTGCGCTCGGCGCGGGAATACTGGCTCATGCCGTTGGTGACCACCCGTCCCGGTTCGGAGGCCGCCGCGACGACTTGTCCACCAGGGCACATGCAAAAGCTGTAGACCGAACGGCCATTCTTGCAGTGGTGCACCAGCTTGTAATCGGCTGCGCCCAGCAAGGGGTTGCCCGCATTCGGTCCGAGGCGGCACTGGTCGATGAGCGCCTGCGGGTGCTCGATACGGAAGCCGATGGAAAATGGTTTGGCTTCAAGGTAAACGCCGCACCGGTGCAGCATTTCGACGGTGTCGCGTGCGCTGTGCCCAATTGCCAGCACGACATGGTCGCTGGCGATGCGCTCGCCGTTGCCAAGCACCACGCCCCGCACTTGGCCGTTGTCGATTTCAATCTCGTTCACCCGGCTTTCAAAACGGATTTCGCCACCCAGTGCTTGAATGGCGGTGCGCATTTTTTCGACCATGCTGACCAGCCTGAATGTGCCGATGTGCGGCTTGCTGACAAACAGGATTTCTTCCGGTGCGCCCGCCTTGACGAATTCGGTCAGCACCTTGCGTCCCAGATGGCGTGGATCCTTGATCTGGCTATGCAGCTTGCCGTCAGAAAATGTTCCTGCGCCGCCTTCGCCAAACTGCACGTTGGATTCCGGATTGAGCACGCCATGGCGCCATAGCCCGAAGGTGTCTTTTGCACGCTCACGCACCGCCTTGCCGCGTTCCAGTACGATAGGGCGGAAACCCATTTGCGCCAGAGTGAGTGCGGCAAACAAGCCGGCAGGACCCATGCCGATTACCAAAGGTCGGCTGGAGAGCAAGGCTGGCGCCTGTGTGACAAATTGGTAAGTCGTATCGGGTGAAATCGCGACATGACGGTCACCGTGTAATTCTTTCAGCACGGATGACTCGTTTTTTAGCTGCACGTCCAGAGAATAGATGAAGACGATTTCATTTTTCTTGCGGGCATCGTAGCTGCGTTTGGCAATGCTGAAGGACAGCATGTCGGTCGCAGCGATACCCAGTTTTTTCAGAATGGCATCGTGCAACGCATCTGCGGAATGGTCCAGCGGAAGCTTGATTTCGGTTAAACGCAGCATGAAGCGTGTTCCTGAGTATTTTCGATGCCGCATTGTACCGCTTGAAATTCCATTTCTCGTCACAAATTAAAGGATAAGTCACTGTCCCTTAAGATATAATCCTCGTTTATTTGGAGTTTGCCATGCCCATTTACGAATACCGTTGTTCCGCTTGTGGATTTCAAAAAGAATTCATTCAGAAAATGAGTGATGCCCCTCTGACCGCCTGCCCGGAATGCAAGCAGGAAACCCTGGTCAAGATGCTGAGTGCGGCTGGCTTTCAGCTTAAAGGTGGCGGCTGGTACCAGACCGATTTCAAAGGCGGCGGTTCCAAACCCAAGGAAGAAGCCAAGCCCGTTTCGGGCGGCTGTGGTGGCGGTTGCGCCTGTCACTGACCCCGGTTCATGAAACGTTATTTCATCGCCGGCCTGCTGATCTGGGCGCCGCTGGGTATTACCCTGTGGGTGCTCAATTTGCTGGTCGGGACGCTGGACCAGAGCCTGTTGTTGTTGCCGGAATCTCTCCGTCCACAAGCGCTATTCGGCCGCAATATTCCCGGTGTCGGCGCGATTCTGACCTTGGCTGTAATTCTGCTGACCGGCCTGCTCGTCACCAATATCATCGGCCAGCGTCTGGTGCGCTACTGGGAAGCTTTGCTGGTGCGCATTCCGGTGGTCAAGTCGATCTACTCCAGCGTCAAGCAGGTAGGCGACACCCTGTTTTCCGGCAATGGCGAAGCCTTTCGGCGCGTGCTGCTGGTGCGCTACCCGCACCCGGAAGCCTGGGCGCTGGCCTTTCAGACCAATGTTCCCGAGGGCGTGTCTAGGCAATTCAACGAAGAATATGTGGCGGTGTTCATTCCCACCACACCTAGTCCGGTCAACGGCTTCTATTTTTATGTCAAAAAGTCCGCCACCATCGAGCTGGACATGAGCGTGGATGATGCGCTCAAGTCCATTATTTCCATGGGCGTGGTGACGCCAAAGAACGATCCGGCTAACGGGGTTTATCCCGCTGACTGAGCCAGATTTTTACCTGCTTCTGACGTATAATCTGCCCCTTTTTTTATGTCTTGGCTCTCCTCTTTTCGAATCGGATTCATAGCATGATGCGTACTCATTATTGTGGCGCGGTCAATCGCGACCATCTTCAGCAAACCGTTACCCTGAGTGGTTGGGCGCACCGCCGCCGCGATCATGGCGGGGTGATTTTCATTGATCTGCGCGACCGCGAAGGTCTGGTGCAGGTGGTTTGCAATCCGGACAAGGTGGATACCTTTGCCGTGGCCGAGAAAATCCGTAACGAGTTCGTGCTCAAGGTGACCGGTCGCGTCAATCCGCGTCCGGAAGGTACGGTCAATCCCAATCTGCCGACTGGTGAAATCGAAGTCATAGCGGACAGCATTGAAATTCTCAACGCTTCATTAACGCCGCCTTTCCAGCTGGATGATGATAATTTGTCCGAGAACGTGCGCCTGACGTACCGTTACCTCGACTTGCGTCGCCCGGCGATGCAGGAAAACATGAAGCTGCGTTATCGCGTCGCCAAAACCCTGCGCGATGCGCTGGACGCGCAAGGTTTAATGGTAATCTTAACGACCATGCTGACGAGCTCCACGCCAGAAGGCGCGCGCGATTACCTGGTGCCTTCCCGTGTGCATCCGGGACAGTTTTTTGCCTTGCCGCAGTCGCCGCAGTTATTCAAACAACTGCTGATGGTGGCGGGCTACGACCGCTATTTCCAGATCACCAAATGCTTCCGCGATGAGGATTTGCGCGCCGACCGCCAGCCGGAATTCACCCAGGTGGATATCGAGACTTCGTTCATGGACGAGAACGAGATCATGGATACGGTGGAAGTCATGATCCGCAACCTGTTCAAAACAGTCATGAATGTCGATCTGCCCAACCCCTTCCCGCGCATGCCTTTCGCCGAGGCGATGGGGCGCTATGGTTCGGACAAGCCGGATATGCGTGTCAGCCTGGAATTGACCGAGCTGACCGACATCATGAAAGCCGTTGAATTCAAGGTATTCCGTGGTGCGGCTGAAATGGAAGGCGGTCGCGTGGCTGCTTTGCGCGTGCCAAAAGGCAGCGAACTGTCGCGCAAGGAAATCGACGATTACACCACCTTCGTTGGCATTTACGGCGCCAAGGGACTGGCCTATATCAAGGTCAACGAAGTCGCCAAGGGCCGCGACGGACTGCAATCACCCATCGTCAAGAATCTGGACGATGCCGCGCTGAAAGCCATTATCGAGCGCACCGGCGCGACCGATGGTGATCTGATCTTCTTTGGCGCGGACAAGGCCAAGATAGTGAATGAAGCGCTGGGCGCCTTGCGCAGCAAGGTTGGCCACGAGCGCGGCTTGGCAGAAGCGGGTTGGAAACCCTTGTGGGTGGTGGATTTCCCGATGTTCGAACGGGATGAGGAAAACAATCGCTGGGCAGCGCTGCATCACCCCTTTACCGCGCCTGCTGATGGTCACGAAGACCTGCTGGCCAGTGATCCCGGCAAGGCTTTGTCCAAAGCTTACGATATGGTGCTCAACGGTTGGGAAGTCGGTGGCGGATCGGTGCGTATCCACCGCCAGGAAGTACAGTCCAAGGTATTCCAGGCGCTCAATATCAGCGCTGAAGAAGCACAGGAAAAATTCGGCTTTCTGCTCGAAGCCCTGCAATTTGGCGCGCCGCCCCACGGTGGCTTGGCCTTCGGTCTGGACAGGTTGGTGACGCTGATGGCAGGCGCCGAATCCATCCGCGATGTCATCGCTTTCCCCAAAACCCAGCGCGCCGCCTGTCTGATGACGCAGGCGCCGAATACGGTGGACGAGAAGCAGTTGCGCGAATTGCATATCCGCCTGCGCCAGCAGGTGCAAACCCAAGTTGAAGTGGCTCAGTAAGGAGAACGAATATGGCGATTACCCCACACGATCTGGTTGTCGAAGCCAAATCCCAGATTCGCGAAGTACCCTGTCAGGAAGTGCTGGCCCTGCTGGGCAAGCGCGTCATCATTGATGTGCGCGAATATGACGAGTATTCCGCTGGTCATTTGCCGGGTGCGATCAATATCCCGCGCGGCATTCTGGAATTCAAGATCGGCATGGTGCCGGAAGCGGCTCCCAGGGACGCTGCGCTGCTCATCTACTGTCGCACCAGCGGTCGCGCAGCACTATCCGCCGTGCAACTGCACAAGCTGGGTTACAGCGATATCATTTCCATGGCGGGCGGTTTCGACCAGTGGAGCAACGAACAGCGTCCAACCGAGAAACCGGAGCAGATCAATTTCGAGTAACGGTTCATTACTTGATCGTGTCTAAAACACCGATTTCAGTCCTGGTCGTTATTCATACTCCCGACCTCCAGGTACTGTTGCTGGAACGCGCCGATCATCCCGGCTACTGGCAGTCCGTCACCGGCAGTTGTGAGCCCGGCGAGAGTCTGGCGCAAACTGCCATCCGCGAAGTGGCGGAGGAAACCGGACTCGACGCAAATCAATATGCGTTGACCGACTGGCACTTCCAGCAGGATTTTGAAATTTACGAAAAGTGGCGACACCGCTATGCACCGGGCGTCACGCACAATACCGAACATGTTTTCAGTCTGCGTGTGCCGACATGCCTGCCGGTCACGCTATCCCCCCGCGAACATTTGAATGCCTGCTGGCTACCCTGGGAGCAAGCTGCAGAAAAGGTCTTTTCGTGGACCAATGCGGCGACAATCAAGCAGTTACCAGAACTGCTTTCTGGTTTTGAAGCTGGAAATCCCGGATAATCGACCCTCATGGGAAGACGCAAAGTTGGCCGCTACGAAGTAATCTCCGAAATCGGCCAGGGCGCCATGGGGGTGGTTTATCGTGCGGTCGATCCGCTTATCGAACGCGAAGTGGCGATCAAGACCATCAACCTGGAAGCGGCAGGCGATGGGCGCGCTGAATATGAGCAGCGCTTCTATCGTGAGGCCAAGTCGGCCGGACGCCTGAGTCACCCCAACATTGTCACGATTTACGACGTAGGCAACATAGATAGCGTGGCTTACATCGCCATGGAGTTCCTCGAAGGTCTGGAACTGCGCAACCTCATAGATACCGACCGCCTCCAGTCCATCGAGCGTGTCGTCAAGATTGCCGCCCGCACGGCGGATGGTCTGGCCTATGCGCACAAGCACAACGTGGTTCATCGCGACATCAAGCCCTCCAACATCATGATCATGCGTAATGGCGTGGTCAAGATCATGGATTTCGGCATCGCCTCCATGTCGGCTTCATCGTCCAGAACCGTGGCTGGCATGCTGATGGGCTCACCACAGTACATGTCGCCCGAACAGGTCGAATCGCACGAGGTGGACGGACGCAGCGATATTTTCTCCCTGGGCGTGGTGCTCTACGAGATGCTGACCGGCAAACCGCCCTTTCGGGGCGGCAGCATGAGCGAGCTGTTGTACAACATCGTTCACTTGCCCCACATGGCGCCCAGCAAATTGAAGCCCGGCTTGCCGCGTGCATTCGACCTGATCATCGCGCGTGCCCTGGCCAAGAACCCGGCTGAGCGCTACCAGAACGCGGCGGATTTCGCCCACGATCTTCGTCACTACGATACGCTCGAACTTCCCGAAGAGGCGAATCCCACTGCTGATGCACCAACGGTCATGATCGTTGAGCGGCTCGATAGCAAGCCGGATTTCTCGTCTGAAGCAGCCAGGGAAGTTCAGCCTGTGGTCAGGCAAAAAACAGAACAGAAAAGCAATCGTCTTCCGCTGTTGCTGGGCTTGGTGGGTGGAGGGCTTTTGCTCGTGGCGGTTGGCGCTTCATTCCTGGATCGAAACCCAGCCAAAGAACCTATGCATGAAGCGACAATGCAGGAACCCGCGCAACCGCTTATCGAGCGCCAAGTGTCTGGTGAGCCTCCCCCTGTTGCAGCGAGCGGCGAGGGCGTGCTGTCACTCGCGATCAGCCCTTGGGGTGAAGTGGTCGTGGACAGCAAAACTCAGGGCGCATCGCCCCCGCTGAACCAGTTGACACTGCCTGTCGGCAAGCACCTTGTTGAAATCCGGAATGCCGACTTCACGCCCTACCGGGTCGAGATTGAAATCAGGGCGGGGGAGTCGGTTAGTGTTCGCCACAAATTTTAGAGGCTTACCAATGAACCTAAAAACCGCAGTTGAAATCACTAAAAATCCCTGCAAGCCTCGTGGATAGACACTTTTGTAGGTGTCAACAATCTCACCCGCCGGGTGAATTCGCATCAAATTGGGGTGGGCAGGCTGTAAGCCGCGCCAGTGCTGGTTTTATGGATATTCCAATCAAACACGGAGCAGTTGATCGTTTTTGCTCAAGACCCGCACTGGTATTGGTTATAAACCATTTTTCGTAACTACTCAGGTATATGTCAGGCACATGGCACGCCTTGTGCTTTTAAGTTGGCATGGACGAACTTCCCGACCTTGCCCGACTGAGCGTTGCCGAGAAAGATGAACTGATTCGCGAGCTGTGGCCCTTGCGCGCGCTG
>JAUYFQ010000044.1 GCA_030690895.1 Sulfuricellaceae bacterium | reverse complement strand
AGGTAAAAGAGGCCTTGTCAGCTGGGGCAAATGGGCTTCTGGTAAAGCCGTTTACCCCAGCAAAGGTGATGGCGGCTTTGAGATCAGCCCTGCGGCGCCATGAGCAAGAGCCGTCATGACAGGCGTGCCTATGGTTGCAAGACATTCCACGGGCAATATTGGCGGTTTAACGCTCTGTAGGCGGCCCGCCTCGGGTCGATGAATCTGTAGGAGCGGCGCCCTCGCCGCGATGCTATCGGCCCGAGGCGGGCCTCCTACAGCAGGGGAGGAAGCATGAAAATCGGGCAACGCTACTGGACGGAGGGGGCCGCAGCCGCTTCCAGAATACCCGTTGCGAGCTGCACAACCGGACCATGACCATCACCACTTTTTCGGAAAATTAAGCCATGCACCGCCTGCTCGAACATCAGATCAAATCCTTCCTGGGTGACAAGTCAGCTCTGCCGCCAGGGTGGGATCTATTTCTGGCGGCGGTGAGCGATGCCTTTACCAGCGCGGATGCGGACCGCCTGATGATAGAGAGCTCGCGGGAACTGATATCGTACGATTTGACCGAGCGCAACACTGAATTGCGCGAGGAACTGGCCGAGCGGCAGCGCGCCGAGTCCCAGCTCGAACACCTGTTGTCGCTGCTGGGCACCACCCTGGAATCGACTGCGGACGGCATCATGGCGCTCGACCGGGAAGCCAGGATCATGCGTTTCAATCAGCGGTTTACCGATATGTGGGCCGTACCGGACGAAATTCTCGCCTTCTGGGGACACAAATCCCTGATGGCGCATATGCTGGGACAAATTCGGGATCCGGCGGAATTCGTGGAAAAGCTGGACTATCTCTGTCTCCACCCTGAGGTGGAGTGTCATGACACCTTTGAATGCATCGATGGCCGGATCATCGAGCGCTATTCCCTGCCCCATCCGCTGGGGGTGGATAATGTCGGTCGGGTGCTGAGTTTCCGAGACATCACCGCGAGCAGATTGGCGGAACAAGCGCTGCAGCGCGAAAAGGAAGAGCAGAAGGCGCTGATCAAGAAGCTGGAACAGGCCCATAACCAGCTGCTGCAATCTGAAAAGATGGCTTCCATCGGCCAGCTTGCTGCTGGCGTGGCGCACGAGATCAATAATCCCATCGGCTATGTCAATTCCAATCTGAGCAGCCTGGGGCAGTACGTGGAAAAGATGTTCAGAGTGGCGGATGCCTACGAGCAGGCCGAGTCCGCGCTGGCTGGTCTGCCGTTGCTAGAGGAAATCCACGCGCTGAAGCAGGAGGTGGATTGGGAATATCTCCGGGATGATGTTCGTGACCTGTTGCGGGAGTCCAGTGAGGGTATCGTGCGGGTAAAGGGCATCGTGCAGGATCTCAAGGATTTCTCTCACGTCGATCAGGCGGAATGGCAGTGGGTCGATCTGCACAAGGGCATCGACAGCACGCTTAACGTGGTCAACAATGAAATCAAGTACAACGCCGAGGTGGTAAAGGAATATGGCGATATTCCGCAGGTGGAATGCCTCGCCTCGCAGCTCAACCAGGTATTCATGAACATGCTGGTCAACGCGTCCCATGCCATCGGCGAGGGCGGGCACGGCAGGATCACTATTCGTACCGGCATCCAGGATGAGATGGTGTGGGTCGAATTTACCGACACGGGCAAGGGCATCGCGCCCGACAATCTGACGCGCATCTTCGATCCCTTCTTTACCACCAAACCGGTGGGCAAGGGCACGGGTCTGGGGCTGTCGCTTTCCTACGGCATCATCGAGAAACACCATGGCAGAATCGAGGTGGAAAGCGAAGTCGGCAAGGGGACTGCCTTCAAGATCTGGCTCCCCATCCGGCAGGAAGCGCCCTGACTCTGGGGTTCATGTGTGTATGGGTTCTTTGCCTCTTATTGAGTCGGTCATCAAATATTGGAATTCCATGTAGGTCGGCCTTCAGGCCGTCTACTCGAATCAATGTCGGCCTGAAGGCCGACCTACAAATATTTACTGGCTGGGTCAATGGGATGCCCTTTATTCAATGACGCCGATCCCGATACGCACCTGTGAACCCGGATTGTAGGGCAGGGTGGTCGTGATGTTCCGCCCGTTGTAGCGGTAAGTCACCGAATACCCGGTGATTTGCGCGCCACGTTCGCTATAGGTGTCGCGGCAGCGCTGGACGGGTTGGGTGTTGTAGTTGGTCTGGTCCGGGCTGTTGTCGATCCGGTCGCCAATGATGGCGCCGGTGGTTGCGCCGATCACGGTTGCGGCGGTCTTGCCGCGCCCCCCGCCGACCTGGTGGCCGATCAGGCCGCCTGCCAGGCCGCCAACAATTGCGCCACCATATGAGCGTCCCTGATTGGTTGTTTCCGGCGCATATTCCGTCCAGCACTCCTGCTGGGGAACCGATGCGCGGGTATAGATGGGGCTGACTGAAACAACCTGGGCAACGTCGATCAGGTCGGCTGCATTGGCGCCTGAGATCAAACCGCATGCGATGACAAGGGGGGTGAGCTTTTTCATTGTGTTATCTCCGGGAATTCACTCTATAACGGATGTGACCTTGTTTGGAGGACAGGGTTCTCCTAAAAGGCGTATGATTTTGTCTGTCATATTTTTCGTATTCAAAAATCACTGTCAGGAGAAATCATGAAAAGCATACATTTTGCGTTAGCCGGTTCCTTGATGTTGGCGTTATCCCCGCTACAAGCCGCAGATAAACCCCCGGCAAAATACTGGATGAGTGTTGCGACCGATGCAGGATTTGGCATGGGTAGCATGATGGGTGGCGGTGGCGCGCCCGGCATGGGCGAGATGCTGGGCGGCATGTTTGGTGGCGGCGGAGGCAATATGGCTGACCCCAATGAACCCAAACGCTCCTTGCTGCTGCAACTGGTTGGCCCGAATACGCCCGCTGATCCAAATGCAGATGAATTCATCCCGTCAGGTCAGAGGATGGGCGAGTTTTTGCACTTGCTGACTCCGACCAGTGCCAAGCTCTCGAGGCGGGAGGTGACATCGGATGAATCGCCGGAAACAGAACATGAGAAACCCAAGGGCCGCATTCTGATGTACTGGGGTTGCAGCGATAAAATCCGCGCTGGCCAGCCGAAGATTCTGGATATGGCCACCGCCACGCCACAGCAGTACGCTTCATTTTTCAAGGCCTTCAACATCAATAGCCCGCGTGGCCCACGCCCGGCGGCTGGCTGGACTTATGCGCGCTGGCCGCATGAAAAGGACAACCAGCAAGTGCCGAGGGACAGTTCACTGATCGGGTCGCACACGGTCAAGGCTAACTATGCGCCTGAAATTCGCTTCAATATCCCCCAGCAGCAGGACTACATGGACCCCGTGATCTTCACGGAGAAATCCGCCAGGAAGGGTGAGGCCGTCTCGCTGCGCTGGAAATCCATCCCCAACGCCAGCGGTTATTTCAGTATGGCCATGGGCGGCATGGGTGAAGGCGATATGGTGATCTGGGTCTCCAGCGAAACGCCGCACATGGGTTGGAGCCTGATGGATTACGTGCCGACTGGCGAAGTCAATCGCCTGGTCAAGGATCGCGTGATCATGCCGACGAGCACGACCGAGTGCAAAATTCCCAAGGATGCTTTCAAGGATGGAGAAGGCATGTTGCAATTCATCGCTTATGGCCATGATCTGAATTTGTCGCACCCACCCAAACCCCAGAATGCGCCCAAGGACTGGCAACCGGACTGGACCGCCAAAGTCAGGCTGAAATCAGCCACCATGACCATGCTGGGAGACGATATGGGTAGTGCCGCCAAAGAGGGTCGAGGCTCTGGCGGGAGAGACTACACTTCGCAACCGCGTTCCGGGCGCAGCGGCTCCAATAAAGGGAATACGGACGTCATCGAGAACCCGATCAAATCGATCAAGGGGATTTTTGGTCTGTAAACTGGAACAGAAGCCGCCATCACAATGGAGCTGACACGGTTTTTTGTGGCACGCTTTCTTGTGGCGGCGGTATTTTTGTTCTGGATCTGCCCTTCCTCCGGGGGCGCGGAACCACTGTCTGATCCATTTCCTCAGGAAGCCGCCGCCTACTGGATCAGTGTCGATGGTGAGCCACGCTGGGCGCGCCATGCCGACCGTTCGCTTCCTCCCGCCAGCCTGACCAAACTCATGACCGCGTTGCTGGTGCTCGAACACGGGCAATTGCAACAAGTGGTTTCCATTTCTGCCGCTGCCGCAAACGAGACGGGTAGCCGCCTGGGGCTGCAAGCGGGCCTCAAGATGCGCGCAGCCGAACTGCTGGCGGCAATGGTGCTCAAGTCGGCCAATGATGCCTGCCATGCGCTGGCTGAACAGGTCGGCGCTTCCGAACAAAACTTTGTTGACCTCATGAACCGGCGCGCCAGGGCGTTGGGCTTGCAGGATACCCATTTCACCAATGCCTGTGGGCACGACCACCCAAAACACCGGTCGAGTGCGCGCGATCTCGCCAGGCTGGCCGAGTTCGTTTTGCAACGGCCTGAATTTGCGCGTCTGGTGGCGCAGGTCGAGATGACCCTGACCGATGCCAGCACCCGGCGCCGCTATGCCATTGCCAACGGCAATGAGCTGGTTGGCCGCTATCCAGGCGCCATCGGTGTCAAGACCGGCTTTACCCGGCAGGCGGGGAAATGTGTGATTGCGCTGGTCGAGCGCGACAAGCGGCGCGTGTTGCTGGTCTTGCTCAACGCCCCCGAGCGCTGGTGGACGGCTACCGCCATGCTGGATCGCGCCCTTGTAAAAACCTCGCGCAGCGAGCCTGCGTCCCTCAGATCAAAACAATCGCCTTTCACCATTGCCCCCTCTCCCGCAGGCGGGGGAGGGTTGGGGAGGGGGATTCCCCTCGGGAGAGAGCAAGGAGAGAGGGAAACGGGCATGCCCGTTGAACAGGTACGACCGATTGCGAAGTGATCCGGCTCGCATCGCCATCCTGTTGCTGGCGACACTCCTCGCCTACGTCAGCAGCTTCCACGGCGTATTCCAGTTCGACGACTACAACGTCATTGTCGATAACAGCAGAATCCATAGCTTGTCGGCGTGGTGGCAGCACGTCATCGGCATCCGGCCATTGCTCAAGCTCAGTTATGCCCTCAACTGGATTTCCGGCCTGGGGGTGAGTGGGTATCACGCTGTCAACCTCGCCATCCATTGTGCCAACGCGGTGCTGGCCTACCTGCTGCTCAAGCGTTTTCCCGCCAGTGACGTGAACTGTCATGGCGAAACGCCGCCCCAGATTATGACGCATCGCTTCGCCATGACAGTTTCCCTCTCTCCTTGCTCTCTCCCGGAGGGAGAGAGGGACGTAGGCTCGCTACGCGAGTTTTACGCTAATAGAGCCGGGGACGCGGCATTTATCGCCGCCTTGCTGTTTGCCCTGCTGCCTGTTCAAACTGAAGCCGTCACCTACATCAGCGGGCGATCGGTTTCTTTCATGGCCCTGTTTTACCTGGCGGCCATGCTGGCTTATGCGCAGGGAAACCGGTCAAACAAGGTGTTTTCCCTGCTGCTATTCGTCGCTGCGCTGCTAGTCAAGGAAGTTGCAGTCACGCTTCCCCTCGCGCTGCTATTGTGGGAAAAAGCGCGTGGCACATCCACCAGTCTGGCATTCAGGCGCACCTTGCCGCACTGGCTATTGCTGGCCCTGGCGGGCTTGCTCCTGCTGGCGCTACGGGATTATGTCAACTTCTTCACGAGCAGTTTTTCGCTGCGTTCCATTACGGATAACTTGATGACGCAACTCCACGCCGTGACCTGGTTGCTGATGCGCCTGTTTGCGCTGTGGGGGCACAATATCGATCCCGACCTGCCGCTGATCCGACACTGGACGCCGTTGCTGCTGGCCGAGGCGACCCTGCTGGCGGGATTGCTGTTTACTGGTTTCAGGCAAAACGTCATCAGGCCTTGGCTGGGCTTCGGGATATTGTGGTTGTTGCTGCACCTTCTGCCAACCAACTCGCTGGTACCGCGCCTGGATGTGGCGAACGAGCGCCAGCTTTATCTGGCCAGTATCGGCGCGTGTTTCATGCTGGCAAATGGGTTCGTTACCCTCAGATCGTCTCGCCCCGCATGGCGTGTCTGGCTGAATGTCGCCTTGACAGGGTGGTTGGTATTGCTGGCGCTGGCCACACTGAGCCGCAATCTGGATTACCGCAGCGAAGTCGCTCTGTGGGAAGCCACAGTGACCCACTCCCCCGCCAAGGCGCGACCCTGGAATAATCTGGGTTATGCCCATGCGCTTGCCGGTGACACTGACAGGGCGCGGCTGGCCTATGGGAAAGCCATTCATCTGAAACCGGACTATGCACTGGCGCTGCAAAACCTGGCGGCAGTGGAGAAGCAGCCGGGTCGGCCACGTGATGTTCGTCCCCCTACTACTCAGTCACGTTGAAACGCGAAGCTGTAGGTCGGCCTTCAGGCCGTCATGTCGGCCTGAAGGCCGACCTACATACCCTTGCGATCGTCTACTACGTGCCGCGCGGTGGGCGGCGCTTGCCGGGTAAGGCCTGGTTCAGGCCCTTGCCCGAGTACTGCAGCACCCGCATGACGTAGGCCTGGGTTTCGTCATAGGGCGGAATGCCTCCATACCTGAGCACTGCGCCTTCTCCCGCATTGTAGGCAGCGATGACGCGCACCATGTCGCCCTCGAAATAGATCCCCAGCCAGCGCAAATAGGCGAGCCCGCCACGGATATTCTGCTCCGGGTTGTAAGGATTTCTGACATTGAAGCGAGCAGCCGTTTCGGGAATAAGTTGCATCACGCCCTGGGCGTTCTTCGGCGAACGGGCAAAAACGTTGAAGTTCGACTCCACACTCGCCACAGCCAGGGCGAGTTTGGTATCCACCGAATAGCGGGGAGCCAGCTTCCTGATGAGATCGACCACATGGCGCTTGTGATTGGGGAGTTCCCTCACATAGTGATCCAGGTCGAAACCGCCGGCTTCTTCGATGGACATGCAGGGCAGCGGCATGTCGCCGGGTGGTCCGGTGATTTCGAGCAATTTTCCAGCATCGCGATGGCCGAGCTGGCTGGCGATGGAAAAAAACCGGGCAGCGGTGTCCATGTTGTGGAAAAACGCATTTTTGGAAAAATAAATCAGGCCGGCCCGGTAATAGCCCTCGACGCTACCCAAACGCCCAGCTTCACAGTACAAGGCCGTCGCGAGTGGCACATTGCGGAATTGCCCGTGCCCCACCTCTGCTGACCAGCCCTGTTCAAGCAGGGCGCGCAGACGTGGATACTCGTTTTCCACTGCGGGAGGGGAGCGTTTCGGTTCGGCAGCAACTGGCAACACCAGCAGACATTCGGCCAGGGCCAGGGCAAGAATGAAAAACCAGCGAGACATGTTTACCTCATTGGCAAACGCAAGGCATTCACGACGAATGTCGTGGCGCCCAAAAACCCATTCTAGCCCCATGCGTCCAACAATCAACCTGAAAATCGGATACTCGGGCTTTGATGGTATCTCCAGACTGGATCTATCATTCGACTATCATGATGATTGGCATTCCCATCATGCTGCCCGTACTGCATATCGTCATAAAAGTGTTGTACCATCTTGCATGTATTAATTTAACCAAGAGGAGTCAAAATAATGCTCAAAAGACCCATGAACGGACTCATGCGCATCCTCGCCGCCTTGTCGGTGGTGATGGCGATGAGCTCCGGCGCATTCGCGGCGCAAAGCAAACCCAACATCCTCGTTATCATGGCCGACGACGTCGGCGTCTGGAATCTCAGCGCCTACCATCGCGGCATGATGGGCGGCAGCACGCCGAACATTGACCGCATCGCCAAGGAAGGTGCGCTCTTCACCGACTACTACGCGCAGCAATCCTGCACGGCGGGTCGCGCCTCCTTCATCACGGGGCAGCATCCCTTCCGCGTCGGCCTGCTCAAGGTCGGCCTGCCCGGCGCCAAGCAGGGCTTGCAGGACAAGGATCCCACCATCGCCGAATTGCTCAAGCCGCACGGCTATGCCACCGCGCAGATTGGCAAGAACCACCTCGGTGACCGCAATGAGTTCCTGCCCACCCTGCATGGGTTCGATGAGTTCTTCGGCAGCCTCTACCACCTGAATGCCCAGGAGGAACCGGAAGACCCGGATTATCCGAAGAATCCCGAGTTCCTGAAGAAGTTCGGCCCGCGCGGCGTGCTCGACAGCAAGGCCACCACCCAGGACGACCCGACGGTTGATCCGCGCTTCGGCAGGGTCGGCAAGCAGACGGTCAAGGACACCGGCCCGCTCACCCGCAAGCGCATGGAAACGACCGATGACGAGTTGATTGAGCATTCGGTGGACTTCATGGAGCGCTCGGTGAAAGCCGACAAGCCGTTCTTTCTCTGGCACAACCCATCCCGCATGCATATCTTCACCCGTCTTTCACCCAAGTGGGAAAACAAGACCGGTTACGGTCTCTTTGCAGACGGCATGGCGGAACTCGATCACGAAGTCGGCGTGCTGCTCAACAAGCTCGATGAGCTCAAGATTGCCGACAACACCATCGTGGTCTTCACCTCCGACAACGGCGCGGAAATCGTGAGTTGGCCGGACGGCGGCAACACCCCCTTCAAAGGCGAGAAGGGCACCACCTGGGAAGGCGGCATGCGCGTGCCCGGCGTCGTGCGCTGGCCCGGCGTCATCAAACCCGGTGCCATCTACAACAACATCATTTCCCAGGAAGACTGGGCGCCGACCTTCCTCGCCGCCGCAGGCGACCCGGACGTAAAAAACAAGCTGCTCAAGGGGTTGAAAGCTGGCGACAAGACCTTCAAGACCCATCTCGACGGCTACAACTTCATGCCGTTCTTCAAGGGCGAGCAGGCGAAAAGTCCGCGCCGCGAAATCTTCTATTTCGACGACAACGCCAGCCTGAATGCCGTCCGGGTGGAGGACTGGAAGCTCAGCTTCAAGGTCATGAAGGGCAATCTGGCGAACTCCCAGCTTGAGACGCCAAACATGCCCATCGTCATCAACCTGCGGCAGGATCCATTCGAGCGTTACCATGAGGAGTCAATGATGTATTTCCGCTGGTTTGTCGACAAGCTGTGGACGTTCGTTCCGGCCCAGCAGATCGTCGGAGAATTCATCGCCTCGTTCAAGGAGTTCCCACCGAGCCAGAAGTCGGGAAGCTTCAGCCTGGACAATGCGCTGGAATCGCTCCAGAGCGCCCCCAAGAGCGGCAACTGACGCCACGCAGCGAGGCTGGGCAGTAGTGGATATGAAACGGGATTGAAAAACGGTTTTTCCTGCAAAATAGCGAATAATGCTGATAAAAAAGAAGAAGACACGTCCAACTTCCAGCCGTCCGTCGGCTTCCACTGCGCCCTTGCGCGCATGGCGTATTGTCCTGTTCGGCCTGTTTGGCATTTTAGTCGCGGCGTATTTTTTTCAGGCTGAAAGCCGCAACAAGATCGATGCCACGCCCGTTGCATTAACGCAGCCACTCCAGGCAGAGTATGTTGGCGCGCAAGCCTGTACGACTTGCCATGCTGCCGAAGCCAGCGCCTGGCAGGGCTCGCAACATGCCAAGGCCATGCAGGAGGCTACCGAAAAAACCATGTTGGGCGATTTCAATCATGCCAGCTTCAAACATGAGGGTGTCACCTCCAGTTTTTTCCGGCAGGATGGAAAATTCATGGTCAGGACAGACGGGCCGGATGGCAAGCTGGCCGATTTTGAAGTCAAAAACACCTTTGGCATTGCGCCGGTACAGCAATATCTGGTCGAGTTTCCCGATGGCCGCATGCAGGCGCTGGGCATCGCCTGGGACACCCGGCTAAAGGAGAGCGGCGGCCAGCGCTGGTTTCATCTGTACCCGAAACAATCCCTCAAGGCGGGAAACCCCCTGCACTGGACGGGCATCGACCAGAACTGGAACTATCAGTGCGCCGATTGTCATTCGACCAATTTACGCAAGGGGTACGACGAACAGAACCTCAGCTTCAAGACCAGCTCCACCGACCGCAGTGTCGGCTGCGAATCCTGCCATGGCCCGGCTTCGAAGCATCTTGCCTGGGCAAACAAGGAAGGCGACTGGACGGGACTGGCTGCCAGCAAGGGGCTGGTTGTCAAGCTGGATGAATGCAAGGGCGTGAACTGGGTTCAACACGCGCAGTCGGGCAATGCTGTTCGCTCGCGGCCTCGCGAAACAAATCTGGAGCTGGAAACCTGCGCGCGCTGCCATGCCCGCCGTGGGCAATTTTCCGATGACTGGCAACCCGGCAAGCCCTTTGGCGACGCATTCCGCGCCGCCTTGATCGTGCCAGGCTTGTATCATGCCGACGGGCAGCAGCGTGACGAGGTGTTCAACTATGGATCGTTTTTGCAAAGCAAGATGCACGCGCAAGGCGTGACCTGCTCGGATTGTCACGAGCCGCACGGCGGCAAACTCCGTGCAGAGGGCAATGCGCTTTGCGCCCAATGCCACGCGCCAAAGACCTACGATGTCGCCGCGCATACCCATCATGCCGCAGGCTCGCCGGGCGCGGAATGCGCCTCATGCCACATGCCAACGACCAACTACATGGTGCTCGCACCCCGACACGACCACAGTTTCCGGATTCCACGCCCGGATCGCAGCGTCAGCATGGGCGTGCCGAACGCCTGCAACGCCTGCCATGCCAAACAAACAGCAAAATGGGCGGCCAAGGCCATTTCGGACTGGTTTCCACAACCCAAACCCGGCTTCCAGCGTTTTGCGGAAGCCTTTCATGCCGGCGAAAAAAATGCACCTGGCGCGCAGCAGGCTCTGCAACAAATTGCCGATGAACGTGCCCAGCCCGGCATTGTTCGCGCCAGCGCCATTGCCCGACTGGAGCCCCTTCTCAGTCCGGCCATGTTGCCGACCCTGCGCAACGCGCTGAACGATAGCGATTCGCTGGTGCGTTCCGCTGCCGTTCACGCGCTGGCCAATGTCGATGCAGCCACGCGCAGCCAGCTTCTGCCCCGGCTGCTGGCCGACTCGGTTCGGGATGTTCGGATGGAGGCCGCGCGTGGACTGGCCGGGGAACCGGAAGCCCGGTTGTCTGCCAGCGAGCGCAGCCAGTTCGATAGCGCGTTGGGCGAATTCATTGCCGCGCAACGCTTCAATGCCGAGCGCCCTGAAGCGCAGGCCGCGCTGGGAACGCTGTACGCGCAACGCGGTGATTTGACTGCCGCCGAAGCCGCTTACCGCCAGGCGACCGCGCTTGACCCCGGTTTCATTCAGGCCAGCATCAATCTGGCCGATTTGTACCGCGCGCAGGAGCGCGACAGCGATGCGGAGAAAACATTGCGCGGCGCCCTCGCCGATTCGCCGCGATCCGCCCCGCTGCATCACGCGCTGGGGCTGTTGCTGATTCGTCAAAAACAGATTTCTCCGGCACTCGTCGAACTCGAACAAGCCGTCAAACTCACCCCTGAGAATGTGCGTTTCGCCTATGTTTATGGAATTGCCTTGAACGACACGGGCAAGGCCAAAGAGGCGATTCGAATACTCGAAGCCGCGCTTGTCAAAAACCCATACAACCGCGATCTGCTGTTCGCGCTGGTTTCATACCAGATGGCCGCAGGCCAAACAGCGCTGGCGCGCAAACATGTCAAAACCTTGCAGGAACTGGAACCGGACAATCCAGAGGTCGCGCAGATGGCGCGCGGGTTGCCTGGCGCATCAAGGTAAGGGGCAATGCCGTTAAGTTAAGGAAATCCGTTCGTCCTGAGCCTGTCGAAGGATGAATGGATTTCCTTAACACGTTGGTTGTTAAGCCGTTCATGGTTCGACAAGCTCACCACGAACGGCTTAACTTAACGGCATTGAGGTAAGGGGTCGTTAAATCCTATTTAACTCATTCCAACCACGAAACACACGAAATACACGAAATAAACCAATGAGTTGACATAGTCTGCTCACTCACCCGTTTGGTGGCGGTGGAAAATCTTGTATCCACTTGTGCCCTTTGGGTATCTGAACTTTTTCGTGTTTTTCGTGGCCAACTGAGTTTTTTAGGTTGTAACTACTCAGGTCTCGCTTTGTAGTTCGTGGTGAAGTTCAAGCGAAGCGAGGCTGAGGGGGTTGGCCTTGGAAAGTCAGAGTGAGGGCATGGAAGAGATTGGCCTCCTGCTTGTGCATGGTAGCGAGGTAGGAGCGGA
>JAUYFQ010000027.1 GCA_030690895.1 Sulfuricellaceae bacterium | reverse complement strand
GAGACGATGCCTCCCGCCCTTGTCAACCACAAATCACCCTTCACCCCGCCAGTGGGGGTTAGGGGGCTTTCGCCTGAAAATCAAAAAAATGCGCTGTGGTGATGCAAATGGCATGGAGGGGGATTTGTGCAACATTCAGGCTCATTGTCGGTGAGGAGTTCGACCTCACCGTGCAGCAACGCTTCTGGCAGTATCAACATGCCCAGCTTCTCGGCCAGGGCATGGTCGCCGACAACGGCAGCCAGACGGGCTGAAATGCCATTGTCTACAGCCGCCTGCTCTAACAGCACGAGGCCGACCGGAAATGAGGTGTGATAAAGCAGGCGTTGTAGAACCTTGGTAAGCAGCGCATCAAGCCTGACCTCGCCACCGACGGTGAGCGTCAGGTCGTACAGGACGGAAAGGATGTGCTCCCGGTTCATGTGCCTTGCCAGGGCGTACAGACGAGCGCCGCGTTGTGGAACATGGGATAGCCCCACTCATGCGTGCTGCCTATTTCTCCGAGTGACAAGGCTCCAGCCATGATCGCCGCACCGGTTTGCACATTGAGTTCCGCCAGTTCCCTGGCGGCATCTTCGCCAAGGTGCATGTGTCGTCCGGCGCAATAGAAGGTAAGCAGTCTGCGGTTCAGCAAGGGTCCATTGGCGGCATCAATCTCTTTCGCCAGGTGGGTGATGCAGTGGCCGGCATCGGCGGTAGGCGCACGGAGCAGCACCAGCATGGCGTTCTCCGGCACTTCGCCGACACAAAACAGCGAGCCGTCATCGGCCAGCGCGACAGGGATGCGCACCACCACTTCGTCGCTGGTCCGCAGGATACCGAAGGGGAAATGCACGGCATACTGATAAAAATTCTCGCGCGTCAGGTCGATGCCGTATTCCGCCTTGATGATCTCCTGATAAGCGTCGAACGCCGAACGCCAGTCAATGCTGAGAATGCGGTTGCCTTCGGTGGAAGTGGCGGTCATGACCCGCCCGGGCGCCGGGTAGCCATGTTCCAGAATAGTGGTGGCATTGCCGGGTAACAACACGCCCAGCACCCCGTTGTCGATGATGCGCTCACCGTCAAACGCGCAGGGCATAGGCTGGAAGGTCTCGCTGCCGGCATTGGCTCCGGCGTAGTTCACACGGTCAGCCAGGCGCAGGTACAGGCCATCGAGTATGGTCGAAATATTGGGGATGAGACCGTCGAAAATCAGGTAGAGCGTGGGTTTTGCTGCTGAGGCATCAAAAGCAGCCAGTGCTGATTCGACCGCCTTGGCAATCTTTTTTGCAGCCTCTGGTTCGCCCACGTTGAGTTCCGGTAGCAGAAAAGCGGGAACCATTTCATCCAGGCGCAGAAGCCAGACGCCTTCTCCGCTGAATCCCTGTGGCGTAATCAGCGCCGGGAAAATACCGCCAACCAGAGAAATGCCGCGCTGCTGGCAGTCAGCCTGAAGGATCGGCAGTTTGGCTCTTTCCGCCTCAGGCAGCAGGGCGAATACACCCATCTGCGGATGGCCAGACTGCCATTGGGTGAGAGTGCTGCCAATCGAATCGGCTTCGACAGGCAAGGGGCGCATGTGCTCGATCATCAAGTGCTCACATCGAATTTAATGCGAATATATCCGAGTGGGCTCCATGCGTCGATATGAATTGGAATTTAAGCGGGATTTCAACAGCCCGTCCATGCGCCGCGACTGGCCGCCATGCTGCATCGTCTGAACGAAACGACCAGCACCCAAGGTATGGATCCGGTGTTTGTCACGAAGTGGAAAATATTCAGCGAGGGCTCATATTTCGAGTCCAAGTTGGCGTGGTAGCCCAGAACATTCTTGAGCTGTTGTTACAGCTACCCTCAAAACCCTGCATAATTCACAGTCTCAGTTGACATAAATTTCAGGCACCCAGGACACAAGGCAATCACGCATGGCCATCAAAAAATCCGATCTTTATTCCTCCCTCTGGAAGTCCTGCGACGAGCTGCGCGGCGGCATGGATGCCAGCCAGTACAAAGATTACGTTCTCATCCTGCTGTTCATCAAATACGTCTCCGACAAATACGCCGGTGACCCCAACGCCCTGATTGATGTGCCCGCCGGGGGCGGCTTTGCCGACATGGCGGCGGCGAAGAGCGACAAGGAAATCGGCGACAAGGTCAACAAGATCATCGGCCGCCTGTCCGGTCGGTATATCCGCTCAAATCATGGGACACAAGCCTAGCGCCACCGCTGAAAAACATTACCGGGTGCGTCCGCTCGATCTGCTGCGAATGTGGCACGTCAAGATTGAAGCCTGGATCCTGGAACAGGCCGGTATTGAATTCGCACCAGCGCAATCCGGTTTGCAACTGGTGAAATGTTGATTGATGTTGATGCGCGATTCGTTACGCGATACACTAAGCCATGATTAAGACATTCCGGCACAAGGGGCTGAAAGCCTTTTTCGAGAAGGGGAGCATGGCCGGTATTCAACCCGCCCATGCTCCGCGATTAGCCGCCATGCTGCGCCGCCTGAACGAAACGACCAACGCCCAGGGCATGAACTTGCCGGGATGGAGATTACACCCGCTGAAAGGGCAAGAACTCGATGGCCATTTTTCGGTATGGGTCAATGGCAACTGGCGCATGACGTTCACGTTTGATGGCACTGACGCAGTGCTGGTGGACTATCAGGACTACCACTAAGGAGATTCAATCATGGCACGCATGTTTAACCCACCGCACCCCGGCCTGACCTTGCGCGATGACGTGTTGCCTGCATTGGGGTTGTCCGTGACTAATGCCGCGCAACAACTGGACGTGTCCCGTGTGACACTTTCCCGCGTGCTGAATGGTCGTGCCGCGATCTCACCCGAAATGGCCTTGCGCATCGAAGCATGGTTAGGCGTGGAGCGTGGCGGCGATGCCCGTATCTGGCTGGCAGAACAAAGCGCCTATGACGTGTGGCAGGCCGAGCAGCGGTTCAAGGCCGCACCGATGCACGTTCAACCCGCACCGATGAGCGCATGACCGTTTAAGCGCCAGGCTATTTCGACGGAGAGAAAAGCGAAAACCTTCACCGCCTGCCTGGCACCCCCCCATTTTGAAGGCGTGCGCGTGAAGGAGTGCATATGCAAGTCACCATCAAGATCAAGGGCCGCGAAGCCTTGCCGATACGATCTATTCCCTATGTCACGCCCTGGAAAAATCCTCCTGATAGTATTGTGAGAACACTCGCCGCGCCGAAAACAATAAAGCTGGGAAATAACCTTGTTGTGCCTGACAGATACAACGAACTGTTCGCATATCTGGCGGACGGGCAAGATGGTTATGAAATGGTGAGCTTCCCCCGAAAGATAGTATTCCAACGGTGACGTAAACTATCACTCAAACTGGAAAGGAAGACGATGAAGATACCGAAGCAGGAATTGAGGTTCCCCCTATTTTTAGTCTTCCAAGTGTAGCGCCGCGCGATATTTGGAACAGAGGAAGATTGTATTGCGCGAAACATAATTGCGCGCTGGCAAACATCAATGGGGCGTAACTACTCAGGTCTCGCTTTGTAGTTCGTGGTGAAGTTCAAGCGAAGCGAGGCTGAGGGGGTTGGCCTTGGAAAGTCAGAGTGAGGGCATGGAAGAAATGCTGTTTATGGTGGCCGTCCGTTCCAGCTAGAACTAGAGAAAATAGACGCCCTTAATCGTTTCTCTTCACGCAGGGGTAGTGCGGAACTAGCAAGGTTCTAATGCGAGGCCCACAAGACCTTCTCGGCACCTTGCCCCTTCATCAACTAATTGTAACAATGCGTTAAGGGTGCCTATGGCAAGCCCATGGGCCATCTTGTGGGGGGGTGTTTGATCTGGAACTGATTCAGGGACTGCATTGGGAATTGAGGCGGAGAACAGATCGGCAAACTTACGAACCAATCTCGGCACCCTTGACTGGTGGAAGTCAAAGGAGGAAGAAGCTTGGCAGACAGGTAAGAGCCATCCGCACTTCGTTCTGCCAGATTGGCTGGCTGCTGCTGCAATCGCACACGAGTTTCGCGAGGAGTTTATAGCGACGTTCACAAAGCAAGAGGTGGGCGCTGAGGCCGCCGACGGTCTTGAGGAGCTGTACCAGTCGTTCAAGACGCATGATCTCTGGTCCATGACCGGGGACACGCTGCAGCACATCCGGGCTACGGAAAAACTCTGGAATGTCCCTGTCGACGCACGTGAATTCGTACTGGCACGCGCCCACCGCTAACGCGTAGCGCCGGTTACTTCTACGATAGACCACACATGCGAACACCCGCAGAACTCGCCGCTGAGGCCGGGCAGAATTACCGTCAACTCGAGGCCGACCACGGTCTCTCGGCTCTCGCAACTCGAGTCCATGAAGGCATCCAGTTGGTATTCATTCGGGGCCGCGCAATTGATGAAGGCGGCCTTACTCCGCCTACTAAACTCTTCTCGTACCCACAGCCAGACATCTGTGAATGTTACGGCCGCGCAAATATCCCGCATCACCCAGTTCTCTATGCCGGGGAAACACCAGCGGTCATCGCCGCGGAACTTCGTCTTCCACCTGATTCGTGGCTTCACCTGGCCGTCTTCTACACACCGAAACCGGTAAGGTTCGAGTATCTGTTGTTGCTTCACGATGCACTGGACAGCGCGAACACATGGGCCGCTATACGAGACGATCTGCGTGAGAAACTGACTTTACGGATCGATCTCCCGGAGCCGTCTGACAAAGTCTGGTCTCGCCTTCAGTCAGCCGCAATGCTGTTTCGTCACCCGGAGGACTACACTGCCACTTCGGCCATTGCGCATCACTGGCTGTATGCCCGAGGAGTCGATGCTGTTCTATACCCAAGCGTGCGCAACGATCAGTGGTGCAACTTCGCCATCCATCCTCGGTTCGCAGATGCCCTAAAACAGTATTGCGTACTCGCGTGCCGCTGGACCGGGAGTATGATCGAGCTTCACCATACAGGCACGCCCGACGGAACTGGAAACCTTCACTGGCGCGCAACAAATCGCGAAGATTGGCAGCAATTCAATTCAACCTATTCACATCTCAGGAATGAGGCATGAACAGGGGGCCAAAAAATCAGGTACCACGGTTTTGAGGAAGCCCGATGAATTTTGAGTGGGAAAAAGAAGCCAAGGCTGCCGCGAATTTTCATAAATACAAGGCAGCATTTTGAAATGCGTAATGACTCCAAGGATTTGCGATGCTGAAATTCGAGTGGGATATCGCAAAATCGGAATCGAACAAGTTGAAGCACGGTGTAACCTTCGAAGAGGCGGCCACGATTTTTGGCGATCCGCTGGCCTATACATTCGAAGACCCTGACCATTCCGTTGGAGAAGAACGCATGCTGACTTTCGGGGTCTCACACAAAGGGCAACTTCTGGTGATGGTTCATACAAAACGCAAGCGTGCTGTCAGGATTATCAGTGCCCGCAAAGCAACAAAACATGAGCGAGGAATCTATGAACACG
>JAUYFQ010000018.1 GCA_030690895.1 Sulfuricellaceae bacterium | reverse complement strand
GGGTAGAATTGGCATCAGGGCGAGTACAAGTAGTCATTTTTTACGAATATGTTTTTTGATAACTCGTATTATATCAAATGCTTACTTTGTTATTCGCCCTGTTTGTGCAAAATTCAGGCTAAGTGCTGTATTTCGATACCTCGGCGCTGGTGAAGCTTTATGTGCGCGAAAGTCACACCGATGAAATGTTGGCGCTGGCCGCGAGCCACGATCAGTTGGCCTCTCACCAAATTCTTTATGTGGAATTTCACGCTACCCTTGCACGACTGGGGCGAGAAAACCGGCTCATGGATGGGCAATCGAACCAGCTCAAACGTGATTTTCTGGCCGCTTGGCCCGCTTTCACCCAAGTCGGATTAACAACACCGCTATTGGCGCGAGCTGCTGAATTTGCAGAAGGCTTTGCATTGCGCGGTTACGATAGCCTGCATCTGGCTGCGGCGGACCTGTTGCGACAGGCCGTCGAAAAGCCGCTGGTATTCGCAAGCTTCGACAGGCATCTCAATCGGGCGGCAAAGCTACTTGGCATGAAGTGTCCTGATTTTATCGAAGCATAGGAACTATTGCTCCATATAACGGGAGCCCTCAAGAAGTTGACGCGCCATCAGACTGGTCATTGCCGCGTCTCAAGCGTCGCCGATCCAGCCACCAGGCGATCACCGGCAGAGCGATCAAGCCGCCTGGCAATACCAGAGCCAAGAGATAGGGGCTCAAACGGGCGAAGCTGTTCAAGCGCTGCCTGATTTGAGCGCGGTCTTCACTGCTCCATGGGGTGCCGTTGCGCTGTTTCATCAGCAGCGGCATCAGTCCCTCCATTTTGGTGATTTCCGACAGAATCTGTATCCGTTGCTGATGCTGAAGTTCGTTCAGTCGCACATACCCATGCCGCAGCGGCAGGAAGACCGGCGTGGCGCCGAGGCGGCGAATCAGTTTTGTAGTCTGGTTGGGCACGGCAGATGCGATCGGAATATTCTTGTTTCGAGCATACCCCCCGTATTGACGAGGCGCAAGCGCAACAATGCGTGGCGGGATTTTTGTATTTTGTTGCCCTGAATGTTAAGGTTGCTGCTGTTTTTTCATCCAGAATTTTTAGAGGCGCCCTTTACTTCCCCATGCCTTCCGAATTCGACCTCATCCGCCAGCATTTCACCCGCCCCACCCCCAGCGCCATTCTCGGCATAGGCGATGATGCCGCTCTAGTGCAAGTCACGCCCGGCATGGAGCTGGCCGTTTCGGTCGATATGCTGGTAGAAGGTCGGCATTTCTCGCCCCAGGATGGCCCCGGCACGGTGGGCTTCAAATCGCTGGCGGTGAATCTGTCCGACATGGCCGCGATGGGAGCAAGGCCGCGCTGGGTCACGCTGGCGCTGGCCTTGCCTGCGGCAGACGAGAAATGGCTGCGCGGCTTCGCGGGCGGATTTTTCGGTCTGGCGAAGCAGTTCGGCGTGGAGCTGATTGGCGGCGATACCACGCGCGGGCCGCTCAATATCTGCGTGCAGATCATGGGCGAAGTCCCGCCCGGCCAGGCGCTGCGTCGCGATGGCGCCAAAGTGGGAGACGAAATCTGGGTCAGCGGCACCCTCGGCAATGCCGCGCTGGCGCTGGCGCATTATCAGCGGCGGGTCGAGCTGGAACACCTGGAAGCCGCCGCCATGCTGCCCTTTCTCCACTTGCCGCAGGCGCGCGTGGCGCTGGGTCTGGCACTACGCGGTATCGCCAGCGCAGCCATTGATATTTCCGACGGCCTGCTGGCTGATCTGGGGCATATCCTCGAACAATCCGGCGTGGGGGCTGAAATCCATTTTGAAGATTTGCCGCTGCACGAGGTCATGCAACGTCATATTGGGCTTGAAGTTGCGCAAAACTGCATCCTGGCTGGCGGAGACGATTACGAGCTGTGCTTTACCGCCCCGCCCTCGCAACACGAAACCATTCTGGCGCTGGCGCAACAACTAGCCTTGCCCCTCGCCTGCATCGGGCGGATATTGGGCAGCGCAGGCTTGAATGTACAAAAAGAAGGCCAAGCCATGATAATCAACACCAAAGGATTTGACCACTTTGCAAGCTGACCTGAACTTCATCCTGCGCCATCCGGCGCATTTTTTTGCCTTCGGTTTCGGTTCCGGACTGTCACCCAAAGCGCCAGGGACGACGGGTTCCCTGGCGGCGATTCCGCTCTATCTGGCCTTGGCGCATTTCTTCTCGCAGGAAGTTTTGCTGGCGATCATTTTCTTATCCTTCCTGGCCGGCATCTGGTTTTGTGACATCACCGGCAAAGCGCTGGACGCCCCCGACCATGGCGGCATGGTGTGGGACGAAATCGTCGCCATGTGGCTGATCTTGGCCTTCACCCCGCAGACATGGATTTGGGTCGGCATGGCTTTCCTGCTGTTCCGCCTGTTCGACATCTGGAAACCCTTCCCTGTGCGCTACTTAGACCAACACGTCAAAGGCGGCTTCGGCGTCATGCTGGACGACCTGCTGGCCGCAGGCTACGCCCTGGCGGCGCTCAAGCTGATGGAGAAATTTTATGGATGAAACGCTATATCAACTGGCCGAAGAAACCGGACTGGCGCTAAAAGCCAAAGGCTGGATGCTGGCAACAGCCGAATCCTGCACCGGCGGCTGGGTCGGGGAAGCCGTGACCGCCATCTCCGGCAGCTCGGCCTGGTACGACCGGGGCTTCATCACCTACACCAATGAATCCAAACAGGAAATGCTGGGCGTGTCGAGCGCGACGCTGGAGCAGTTCGGCGCAGTGAGCGAGGAAACCGTCAGGGAAATGGCCGCCGGGGCTTTGCGCCACAGCCGCGCCAATATTTCTGTTGCCATCAGCGGTATTGCAGGTCCAACGGGTGGCTCACCTGGTAAGCCAGTGGGTACGGTATGCTTGGCTTGGGCTGTCAGAGATGGGACGGTGGAAAGCGAGCGCTGCCTGTTTGCCGGGGATAGGCAAGCAGTCCGGCGGCAGGCGGTGGAGAGGGCTTTGCGGGGGGTGTTGGCGAGAATGTGATGTTTATGCTATTTCCGCTCAAGGCTCTACTCCGATATTGATTGGAGATGAAATGTTCGATGTGAACAACAAAGGAGATTTGCATCCACTGGCGCATGTCCGGCAATTACCTGACGACAAGTGGGAGTAGCATTTTCTCGCCGAGCATTTGACAGCAGTTGCGCGCCTGGCGGGTGAATTTGCGGTGTCTTTTGGTAGCACTGACTGGGCGACTCTGGCCGGGCTGTGGCATGACCGCTCCGCAGCACGGGCCGAGCCTCGCTCATTCGGACTTCGATCGGGCAAGCTGACTTCATGGAAATGGACTATCATATGACCATGATTGCATGACCATGGAGAGATGAGATGCAAATTTCTGCCGGTGAATTCAAGGCCAAATGCCTTGGCTTGATGGATGAGGTGGCCCGCACCCATGAGCCGGTCGTCATTACCAAGCGGGGAAAAGTCGTTGCCATGATGGTTTCAGTGCAGCCCGAGGAGGCGCCAAGCTTGTTCGGCTATATGGCTGATACCGCGCAGGTGCGCGGCGATATCGTTGCGCCGCTCGACGTCGAGTGGGAAGCAGACGGCGGGGTACGGGCTGCATGATGCTTGGGGGAGCGCTGCTTTTGCTGGATACCCATGTCTGGCTCTGGTTTGCGCTCGGTGATGCCAGTCGACTCGCCCTTCCTCTTCGGAAGGAAGTCGAGGATGCCGCGCTTGATGGCAGGCTCGCCGTATCGGCAATATCTGTGTGGGAAATTGGGATGCTGGAGGCCAAAGGCCGTATTGTGCTTGGCATGCCCTGCGAAAAATGGGTAGAGGCGGCGCTTTCCCTGCCGGGTTTGCGCACGATTGGCCTGGATGCCGATATTGCCATTGCCAGTTCACGCTTGCCGGGTGATTTTCATGGCGATCCGGTGGACCGCATCCTTGCGGCCACGGCTCGTGCGCGTAACGCTATTCTGGCTACGGCGGACGAGCGTCTGGTGGCCTACGGCAAGGCGGGGTTGATGCGAGTGTTGCCCGCCTGATTGTCATAATCTCAGATGTCCATTAGGCATGATCTCGTCAAAACGACAGAATGTAGGGGCGAATTTACTTGTGCCCGATTTTTGGGTATTCGCAAAAGGCGGTTAATACCCGTGGGCACAAGAACCGCACCTACAAGTGCTGTGGACAATCTGGGTTAATCCTGCTGTGATGAAGAATGCGCACTATTGGGCGTAATTGGCAGATATGCCATAATCCAGCAAATCTTTTGGAGAATTAAAGTATATGGACGAAAACAAAAGCAAGGCGCTTGCGGCTGCTCTGAGCCAGATTGAAAAACAGTTCGGCAAGGGCTCGATCATGCGCCTGGGCGACCATGCGGCCATGCAGGATATTCAGGTGGTGTCCACTGGCTCTTTGGGGCTGGATATTGCGCTGGGCGTTGGCGGATTGCCGCGTGGTCGAGTGGTGGAGATCTACGGTCCGGAGTCGTCTGGCAAAACCACACTGACGCTGCAGGTGATTGCAGAAATGCAGAAACTAGGTGGCACGGCTGCCTTTATCGATGCGGAACATGCGCTTGATCCGCAGTATGCGCAAAAACTTGGCGTCAATGTGGCCGACCTGCTGATTTCTCAGCCGGATACCGGCGAGCAGGCGCTGGAGATTGCCGACATGCTGGTGCGCTCCGGTTCGGTGGACATCGTGGTGATCGACTCCGTCGCGGCGCTAACGCCCAAGGCCGAGATCGAGGGCGAGATGGGCGATTCCCACATGGGTTTGCAGGCGCGCCTGATGTCGCAGGCTTTGCGCAAGCTCACGGGCAACATCAAGCGTACCAACACCCTGGTGATTTTTATCAATCAGATCCGCATGAAAATAGGGGTGATGTTCGGTAATCCGGAAACCACTACGGGCGGCAATGCGCTCAAGTTTTACGCTTCGGTTCGTCTAGATATTCGCCGCACTGGTGCGATCAAGAAGGGCGAGGAAGTGATCGGTTCCGAGACCCGTGTCAAAGTGGTCAAGAACAAGGTGGCGCCGCCCTTCAAGCAGGCTGAATTCGATATTCTCTACGGCGAGGGTATTTCGCGCGAAGGCGAGATCATCGATATGGGCGTGGAGCACAAGTTCATTGAGAAATCCGGCGCCTGGTACAGCTATAAGGGCAATAAAATCGGTCAGGGCAAGGACAATGCGCGCGAGTATCTGCGCGAGCACAAGGACATAGCTGTCGAAATCGAAGCCAAGGTGCGCGAGGCGGTGGGCGTGAGTGGCGTGCCTACCATAGTGGATCCCGATACGGTCGATGCCTGACGAGCATGGCGGAACGCCATGCCCGCCCCTTGTGAAAAACAAGAGTCTGCGCGAGCGGGCTTTGGGATATTTGTCGCGGCGCGAACATTCGCGCCGCGAGCTATTTCAGAAGCTGATTCCGCACGCGCAAAATGAAGCAGAGGTCGATGCGCTACTGGATGAACTTTCCCGGCGTGGCTGGTTGTCCGAAGCGCGTTTCACCGAGCAACTGATCCATGCCCGGCAAGGCAAGTTCGGCTTCCGCCGCATCGCGCAGGAGCTGAAGGAAAAGGGCTTGGCGGATGAAGCCATTGCGTCCGTGTTGCCTGAACTCAGGGCAAGCGAACTGGAAACGGCGCGCTCGGTGTGGATGAAAAAATTTGGTGCAGCGCCGACCGACCTCAAGGAAAAAGCCAGGCAGGTACGATTTATGGCATCCAGGGGATTCGGTCAGAGCGTGATATGGAAAGTAATCGGACAGCAGGAAGATTAGGAATAAATATGAAAAGCAGTGAAATCCGTCAGCAGTTTCTCGACTACTTCGCCTCCAAGGGCCATGCTGTCGTGGCCTCCAGCCAGTTGATTCCCGGCAACGATCCGACCCTGCTGTTTACCAACGCGGGCATGGTGCAGTTCAAGGACGTGTTCCTCGGCGACGACAAGCGCGCTTACAGCCGCGCGGTCAGTTCCCAGCGCTGTGTGCGGGCGGGCGGCAAGCATAATGACCTTGAAAATGTGGGTTATACCGCGCGTCACCATACTTTTTTCGAGATGCTGGGCAATTTCAGCTTTGGCGATTATTTCAAGCGCAATGCGATTGAATACGCCTGGGAATTTTTGACCGGAGTGATGAAAATCCCGGCGGAAAAGCTGATGGTGACGGTGTATCACGAGGACGATGAAGCCTTCGATATCTGGGCCAATGAAATCGGCGTGCCGACGAGTAAAATCGTGCGGATAGGCGACAACAAGGGCGTCAAATTTGCTTCCGATAATTTCTGGCAAATGGGCGATACCGGTCCTTGCGGGCCCTGCACCGAAATTTTCTACGATCACGGCGCAGATATTCCCGGCGGGCCGCCCGGTTCGCCGGATGAAGACGGTGACCGTTTCATCGAAATCTGGAACGTGGTGTTCATGCAGTTCAACCGCGACGAAAACGGCGTCATGCACCCTCTGCCCAAGCCCTCGGTGGATACCGGCATGGGGCTGGAGCGGATTGCGGCCGTCATGCAGCATGTTCACAGCAATTATGAAATCGACTTGTTCCAGTCGCTCATCAAGGCCGCCGCACGCGAAACCGGTTGCGACGACCTGAGCAACAATTCGCTCAATGTCATTGCCGACCATATCCGCGCTTGCGCTTTTTTACTGACGGATGGCGTGACGCCCAGCAATGAAGGGCGGGGCTATGTGCTGCGCCGCATCATTCGGCGCGCGATTCGCCACGGCTACAAGCTGAACCAGAAACAGCCGTTTTTCCATAAGTTGGTCAGTGATCTGAGTCTGGCCATGGGCGCGGCCTACCCCGAACTGGTGGCGGCTCAGGAGCGGGTCATCAACTCGCTCCGGCAGGAAGAAGAACGCTTTGCCGAGACACTGGAACATGGCATGGGCGTGCTGGAAGAAGCCTTGAAAAAAGACGCCAAAAAGCTCGACGGTGAAACGGCCTTCAAGCTCTACGACACCTTCGGTTTTCCCATCGACCTGACCAGTGACATCGCCCGCGAACGTGATTTTGCCGTGGATATGGAGGGCTTTGAGTCTGCCATGAGCGCCCAGCGTGAGCGCGCTCGTGCTGCCAGCAAATTCACCTCGCAGGCGGGGTTGGAGTATGAAGGTCAGCAGACGGAATTTGTTGGCTACAGCGCCCAGGAAGCAGAGGCGACCATCCTCGCCCTGTACAAGGACGGCGTGGCGGTCAGCGCACTGAACGCGGGTGAGGCGGGTATTGTGGTGCTGAATTGCACGCCCTTTTACGCCGAGTCCGGCGGCCAGGCTGGGGACAAGGGCGAACTGACTTTTCAGGGCGGCGTGTTTCAGGTCGAAGATACCCAGAAAATCAAGCCCGATGTATTTGGCCATCGCGGCAAATTGGGCGCTGGCAAGCTGTCTGTGGGTGAGCGCGTCAAGGCCTATGTGGATGGCGCGGTTCGCCAGCATTGCGCCTGGAACCATTCGGCCACGCATCTGATGCATGCCGCATTACGCAAGGTGCTGGGCGAGCATGTGGTGCAAAAAGGCTCGGCTGTCGATGCCTGCCGCACCCGCTTCGACTTTGCGCACACCCAGCCGGTCACGGCTGAAGAACTGCGTCAGATCGAAACATTGGTCAATCAGGAAGTCCGCCACAACCATGCGGTCAATACCCGCCTCATGGCGCACGAAGAGGCCGTCAAAGTCGGCGCCATGGCGCTGTTCGGCGAAAAATATGGTGATGAAGTTCGAGTAGTGGGCATGGGTGAATTTTCCACCGAGTTATGCGGCGGCACGCACGTCAAACAGACGGGCGACATCGGCCTGTTCAAGATCGTCTCCGAATCCGGCGTGGCCGCTGGTATTCGGCGCATTGAAGCTGTTACCGGCGCGATGGCGCTGGAGATGGTGCAGGGGCAAACCAGGCAACTGGATGACATCGCCGCTGCGCTCAAGGCCCAGCCGCAGGAAATCGAGACGCGTCTCGGCCAGATCATGGATAACGTGAAACATCTGGAAAAAGAACTGGCCAGGCTCAAATCAAAAATGGCTGGCGCGCAAGGCGACGATCTGGCTCAGCAGGCGGTTGAAGTCAGCGGCGTTAAGGTGCTGGCCGCTTCACTGGAAGGCGCAGATGTCAAAACCCTGCGCGAAACCCTGGACAAACTCAAGGACAAACTAGGCTCATCGGCCATCGTGCTGGCCGCCGTCGAGGATGGAAAAGTCGCTCTGATCGCAGGTGTGTCTGCGGATCAGACCAGCAAGATCAAGGCCGGTGAACTGGTCAATTTTGTTGCCCAGCAGGTGGGTGGTAAAGGTGGCGGGCGGCCGGACATGGCTCAGGCGGGCGGTACGCAGCCGGAAAACCTGAATCAGGCATTGGCCGGCGTGGTGGAGTGGGTCAAGGGGAAGGTTTGATTCAACCTTAAAACCTTCTCAACCACGAAACACACGGAATACACGAAAAAAACCAATGAGTTGACAGAGTCTGCTCACCTCACCCGTCTTGTGCCCAGCCTCACCGGGTATCGGTGAGGTGAATTGTTTGTATCCACTTGTGCCCTTTGGGTATCTGAATTCTTTGCGAGCTTTCGCCTGATGGCGAAATGCCTGCTTACCCCGTTTCGTGTATTTCGTGTGTTTCGTGGTCAACTGAGTTTTTTAGCAATTGCCGGCGCTAAAACCGCTCATACGGCAACAGATAACGCCATTGCCCTGGCTGTAATTTGGCCATCGATACGCGTCCGAGCCGTAGCCGTTTCATACCGATCACCTCTAACCCGACACAGTTGCACATGTGTGCGATCTGACCGGGTTGCATCCCCTTGAGGGCAAAGCGCAGCCGGGTTTCGTTTTGCCAGCTGACCTTGATCGGAGGCAGTGCCCGGCCATTAAAACTGAGTCCGTGGTTGAGACGCATGAGGTCATCGGGGGATAACTCACCTGCGACTTCGACAATATATTCCTGCTCGACCGTGGCGGCATCATCGATCAGCTTGCGCACCACTCGCCAGTCCTGACTGAATACCGACAAACCGCTGGCGTTGGTCTCTAGTGGCATGCACTGCGTCAGCCGAACAAAATGTTGCTTGAGTGCGTGGATGTTGGAGCGGTCGTCAGTCGCCCGTGTATCGGCGCAAATCATTTGCTGCACGGTATCGGCATTCATGTCCAAAGCTGGCGGCTGGTGAAACAAAATGCTCACCGGTTCCACCGGAATGAGGCTGGCTTCAGGGTGGAGTTCAATCTTCTGGTTCAGCACCCTGAACTGCGGCTCTTCCTCCACTTGTCCATCAACCGTCACCCAGCCCCCCGCGATATAAAGTTCAGCCTCCCGGCGAGAGCAGGGGACTAATTCGGCAAGGCGTTTTGCGAGACGAACAGGATCGGTCATGAAGGTGCTACCTAGAAACAAGGATCCCTATTGTAAACGCGCAAGTCTGCCTGTCGGCTGTAAAATGAAAACATGAGCGCTTACACAAAACCGGCAAACCTTCCCAGCTTGGATGGCATCACCCTTGAAACCATCGTAACCCGACTCTCCGAGAACATGGGCTGGGAAGCGATGGCCGCCGCTATCCCCGTGCGTTGCTTCACGCATGATCCCAGCATCAAATCCAGCTTGAAGTTTTTACGCAGAACGCCGTGGGCACGCAAAAAAGTAGAGCAATTGTATTTGCAGCAAGCCCAAACTTTCTTCAAGTTCGATTCTTCATGCGCCGATGGCTGACTTGCATCGGGCTCCGCAAACCTACCAGTTGCTGATCGAGGTGGCGAACCGCGCTCGCGTTTGCATCGGTCGTTTTGGTACATTCTGTTTTCCGGCGGGGCATTACTGCTACACCGGAAGCGCCAGGCGCAATTTCGAGGTGCGCGTGCGTCGCCACCAGTCGTCAACGAAGACACTTCGCTGGCACATCGATTATTTGCTGGCCACACCGGGGGTGCGGATTCTAGCCCGAATTTTGCACAAACAGGGCGAATAACAAAGTAAGCATTTGATATAATACGAGTTATCAAAAAACATATTCGTAAAAAATGACTACTTGTACTCGCCCTGATGCCAATTCTACCCCAGAACAACTCCGCTTT
>JAUYFQ010000104.1 GCA_030690895.1 Sulfuricellaceae bacterium | reverse complement strand
ACGATGCCTCCCGCCCTTGTCAACCACAAATCACCCTTCACCCCGCCAGTGGGGGTTAGGGGGCTTTCGCCTGAAAATCAAAAAAATGCGCTGTGGTGATGCAAATGGCATGGAGGGGGATTTGTGCAACATTCAGGGTAGTTTTGCTATGGCGTCAGCCAATGCCCCATCAATAGTCGGCGAGCACCCGGTGACTTGATATACGCCATAGTCAGCGTAATCGAAAAAACCACAACTGGTAGAGCGCTGAATCCATACGTCCTGGTGCTTGTACGCCACGTTGGCGTTGTCATTGATCCAATAAGCGTAGACTGGATCGGTGGTCCCATTGGCGTACGTCACTTCGCTCCGGGCAACACTAGGTATCCATAGCGCAAAGCAGGCGAATACGACAAACAGGATTCGATCAATTTTCATAATTCAGCACTCTAAAAAGTAGCATTCGCTATTGCAATTTCAGTAGCGGCTCCACCAGATCCTGTAACCGGGCATAATGAACCTGGCCGCTGATCTTGTGCCTGATCACGCCATCCCTGTCGATCACGAATGAAGTTGGCAATCTGCTGACTTCACCCAAGCCAGTCATCACGACCGGATCGGCCATTGCTGAAGGAAAGGTATATCCCTTTTCGGACATGAACCGTGCCACCACCTCAGCTCCGTCATCCTGACTCAAGGCGACGATTTCAAAGCCCTTGTTCCGGTAGTCCCGGTAAAATGCTTCCATGGCTGGCATTTCGTGGCGGCAATAAGGGCACCAGGTTGCCCAGATATTGACCAGCACCACCTTGCCGCGTAGCTGCGCAAGGTTGAGGCTTTGCCCGTTGATCAAGGTAAACGCCCTGTCTGGAACTACCCGGTTTTCGTCGCTGACCCAGGCGGGCGGACGAAACCACACGTAGACGATCGCCGCCAGCAGTAATACGGTCCAGATGTCTGGTCTCCAGTTCCTGGCCCGTTGCCAGATGCCGCGAATAAAAGTGTCTTGAGTCATCATAAATTGGATAGTGGAATAGTGGAGCGGATATAATCAGCCGCCATGATACTTCAACAAACTGATTGCCTATGCTCTGGATAAAAGCCTTACATATCATATTCGTGGTGAGCTGGTTTGCCGGGCTGTTTTATTTGCCCCGCCTGTTCGTCAATCATGCCATGGACGACACGGTTTCCACGCACGAGCGCTTGAAGCTGATGGAGCAGAAGTTGTTCCGTTTCATGACCCCGCTGGCAATTCTGGCGATGGCGTTCGGCACGTGGCTCTGGCTGGGCTACGGCTTTTCCGGCGGCTGGCTGCATGCCAAGCTTGTCTTGGTCGGATTCTTGATTGCCTATCACATTTATTGCGGCCAGATCGTTCATGCGTTCAGGGAAGACAGAAACCGCCACAGCCACGTGTTCTACCGCTGGATGAATGAATTGCCGGTGTTGATCCTGGCTGTCATCGTCATTCTGGTGGTGGTAAAACCCTTTTAATATGACCAACTAGCAGCCGGAAAATAGACATGACCGAACGTTTTTTTGCACCCTGCTCACGAGGGCTGGAAGCTGTGCTGGCGACCGAGTTGGAGGGTATGGGTGCCCAGGCGGTTCAGGCGACCGATGGCGGCGCTGGCTTTACTGGCCCATTCGAGCTGTGTTATCGCGCCAATCTGGAAAGCCGACTTGCCAGCCGCATTCTGTGGCGCATAGGCGGCGGCACTTACCGTCGGGAAGATGATATTTACAAGGCCGTGTACGCACTCCCCTGGCTGGAATGGTTCGACGCAAGCAAAACCATCATGGTCAAGGTCAGCGCCAAACGCTGTCCGCTGCAAAGTCTGGATTTCATCACGCTCAGGATCAAGGACGCGGTCTGCGACAAATTCCGCAAGCTGACCGACGAGCGCCCCAGTATCGATACGCACTTGCCGGACATCCGCATCCATGCCTTTCTGGAGCAGGACCGCTTCGACCTGTATCTGGATACATCCGGCGAAGCCCTGTTCAAGCGGGGTTTGCGCCGGGTAAGCGTTGAGGCGCCGCTACGCGAGAACCTCGCCGCCGGCATCCTGCATCTGGCAGGCTGGAAACCCGGCGAAACCCTGCTCGACCCAATGTGCGGCAGCGGAACCTTCCTCATGGAAGCGGCGCAAATGGCGCTCGATATCGCGCCCGGATTGGGCAGGGAGTTCGCCTTCGCCAAACTGAACAATTTTCAGCCCGAGGTCTGGAAAGCCTTGAAATCAGCAGCAGAGTCCCGCCGCAAACCTGTCCAGTTCTGCCATATTTATGGCAGTGACAAATTTGGCGATGCGTTAAAAATCGCACGGGAAAATCTGGAAATCGCGGGTTTGCTGGCAGCAGTGGAATTGAAACAATGCAGCGTGCTTGAAGTCCCCGTCCCTGCTCCAGAAGGCGTGCTGGTGACCAATCCACCCTATGGCGTGCGGATCGGCGAGCTGGAAGAGCTGGCTGCGCTCTATCCCGAACTGGGGCATACACTGAAACAGCGCTTCACTGGCTGGCGGGCCTACTTTCTTACCGGAGACTTCCGTCTGGCCAAACTGATCCGGCTATCCGCCTCGCGGCGCATCCCGCTTTTCAACGGTTCGCTCGAATGCAGGCTGTTTGAATACAAGATGGTAGCGGGGGGAATGCGGCGGGAAAAAGTGGTAGGTGAGGGATGAGGGGCAAAACCTGGTTCGGCGCGTCTTTTGTTTTTTCCGCCTCGCCCCTCGCCTGAAGTCAAATAATCCCCAAATGATCAATCCCTGACATGAGGTCCTTGTCCTTGGATTCCTGACCGTGCAGTTTGATCTTGAGGCGCAGGTCGTTGAGCGAGTCGGCGTTGCGCAGGGCGTCTTCATAGCTGATGTGGCCGCCTTCGTAGAGGTCGAACAAGGCCTGATCGAAAGTCTGCATGCCCAGTTCCCGCGACTTGGCCATGATTTCCTTGATCTCATGCACTTCGCCCTTGAAAATCAGGTCTGAAATCAGCGGGGAGTTGAGCATGACTTCGATAGCGGCGACTCGGCCCTTGCCTTCGCGGCGTGGCAGCAGGCGCTGCGAGACGAAGGCTTTGAGGTTGAGGGAAAGGTCCATCAGCAATTGGGAGCGCCGTTCTTCCGGGAAGAAGTTGATGATCCGGTCGAGTGCCTGGTTGGCGCTGTTGGCGTGCAGGGTGGAGAGGCACAGGTGGCCGGTTTCGGCGAAGGCGATGGCGTAGTCCATGGTTTCGCGGTCGCGGATTTCGCCGATCAGGATCACATCCGGCGCCTGGCGCAGAGTGTTTTTCAGCGCGGAGAACCAGTTTTCGGTATCGACGCCGACTTCACGTTGTGTCACCACGCAGTTTTTGTGGTCATGCACGTATTCCACTGGATCTTCGATGGATATGATGTGGCCGAAGCTGTTTTCGTTGCGGTAACCGATCATGGCCGCCAGCGAGGTGGACTTGCCTGAGCCTGTTCCGCCCACGAACACGACCAGACCGCGCTTGGTCATCGCCACATCCTTGAGTACTTCGGGCAAGCCCAGGTCGCTGAAGTTCGGAATTTGGGTGGTGATCGTGCGCAAGACTATGCCGACGCGTGATTGCTGAACGAAGGCGTTGACGCGGAAACGCCCGATGTCGGGCGGGCTGATCGCGAAGTTGCACTCCTTGGTCGATTCGAACTCGGCTGCCTGCTTGCTGTTCATGATTGCCATGGCCAGTTCTTGCGAATGGGCGGGCGTGAGCAACTGGTTGGAGACCGGCGTCACCTTGCCGTCGACCTTGATAGCGGGCGGAAATCCGGCGGTGATGAAAAGGTCGGATGCCTTTTTCGCCACCATCAGGCGCAAGAGGTCGTGCATGAATTTTTGTGCCTGTTCGCGTTCCATTTTGTTTCCTTAGATTATCCTGAAACCGCATTTGAACCACGGGGATCACGGGGAAAAGCATCGTGTTCCAAGGATATGCTTTTCCCCGTGATCCCCGTGGTTGAACTAGGTTTTAAGGTTTATTCGCTTAACCGCCGAACGCTTCCTTGTTCATGGCCTTGGCACGGGCTTCCATTGGCGCCACCACGTTGCGCCGCACCAGATCGGTCAGGTTCTGATCCAGTGTCTGCATGCCCACGTTCTGGCCGGTCTGGATCGCCGAGTACATCTGCGCAATCTTGTTTTCGCGAATCAGGTTACGAATCGCCGGTGTGCCGATCATGATTTCGTGCGCTGCCACCCGGCCGCTGCCGTCCTTGGTTTTGAGCAGGGTTTGCGAGATAACTGCACGCAGGGACTCGGACAGCATGGAACGTACCATTTCTTTCTCTGCTGCCGGGAACACGTCAACGATACGGTCGATGGTTTTGGCCGCCGAACTGGTGTGCAGGGTGCCGAAGACCAGGTGGCCGGTTTCTGCTGCTGTCAGTGCCAGCCGGATGGTTTCCAGGTCGCGCATCTCGCCGACCAGGATGATGTCCGGGTCTTCACGCAAGGCGGAACGCAGCGCGTTGGCGAATGACAGGGTATGCGGTCCGACTTCGCGCTGGTTGATCAGGCACTTCTTGCTCTCGTGCACGAATTCGATCGGGTCTTCGACCGTCAGAATATGGCCATACTCGTTCTCGTTGATATGGTTGACCATCGCTGCCAGCGTGGTGGACTTGCCTGAACCCGTTGGCCCGGTGACCAGCACGATGCCGCGTGGCTGATCGGCGATATCCTTGAAAATCGGCGGGCAGTTGAGTTGTTCCAGCGTCAGCACCTTGGAAGGAATCGTCCGGAATACGGCGGCGGCGCCCCGGTTCTGGTTATAGGCGTTGACACGAAAACGGGCGAGGCCGGGAATCTCGAAAGAAAAATCCACTTCCAGATTTTCTTCGTAAAATTTCCGTTGCCCGTCGTTCATGATGTCATACGTCATGCCGTGGACATCTTTGTGTTCCAGCGCGTCCACGTTGATGCGCCGCACATCGCCATTGACGCGAATCATGGGAGGAAGGCCTGCAGAAAGATGCAGGTCGGATGCCTTGTTCTTGACGGAGAAGGCCAGTAAGTCTGAAATTTCCATTTATAATCCCCCTGTTGCGGCGCAAAAGCCGCGCCAGATCTGATCGATTGGTTTCTACGCCCATTATGACAACAATCTCAACTGCCATGCAAGCTGTGAAATGCCGCATCCTGCATGCATTGGATGAGGCAGGCAGGGCGCCAGATGCTGCCTGGTTGCTGGTGGTGAGCAAAACATTTTCGGCCGAAGCGATACGTGCCGCCTGGCAGGCTGGCCAGCTCTGTTTTGGGGAGAGTTACCTTCAGGAAGCGCTGGCAAAAATTGCCGACTTGCAGGACCTGCCACTGGAGTGGCATTTCATCGGCCCCATTCAGAGCAACAAGACGCAGGCCGTTGCGGCGCATTTTTCATGGGTTCATAGTGTTGACCGCGCAAAAATTGCTGACCGGCTTGCCGCCGCCAGACCGGATGCGCTTCCGCCGCTACAGGTCTGCATCGAGGTCAATATCAGCGGGGAGGCCAGCAAGGGCGGGGTCATGCCTCAAGATGCACTGGCGCTGGCCCGGCATATCCAGACCCTGCCACGTCTTCAGCTACGCGGCCTCATGACCATTCCCGCGCCGACCTGCGATGCGCGCCCGCAATTCGGGCAATTGCGGGCGCTGCTCCAGCAATTGAACGCATCCGGCTGCAATCTCGACACCCTTTCGATGGGCATGTCTGACGATCTGGAATCTGCGATTCTGGAAGGCGCCACCATCGTTCGTGTCGGTAGCGCCATCTTTGGCGCAAGAGCGAGTAAAATCCAGCCATGACCGATACCCGCGAAACCCTCCAGCACGATAGCGTACAGGAAAGCCTGAAGCGGGTTGTCGATCTGCTGCACAAGCACGAAATCGTGGAATCGCTGGTCCACAAGCAGGACATGCCGCGCCATGACCTGATCCAGCAACTGGTTCACAAGCAGAATCTGGCCGAGCTGCACAAAACCCTGGACGCGCTGCACCCCGCTGACGTCGCCTATATTCTGGAAGCGCTCCCGCTCGATCAGCGTCTGGTCGTCTGGGATCTGGTTCGGGCTGAACGGGACGGCGAGATTCTGCTGGAAGTCTCCGATGCGGTCAGGGAATCCCTCATCGCCAGCATGGACAGCGATGAGCTCAAGGCGGCGGCAGAGCAACTGGACACGGACGAGCTCGCCGACCTGGCGCCGGATCTGCCGCAAGAGGTGATCCAGGAGGTCTTCCAGTCTCTGGACCAGGAAGAGCAGGCGCAGTTGCAGTCGGCACTGTCCTTCCCGGAGGGCACGGTCGGCGCCTTGATGGACTTCGACATGATCGCCATTCGGGAAGATGTCACCCTCGAAAAGGTATTGGCCGACCTGCGTCAACTCGGCGAACTGCCCAGCCATACCGACAAGCTCTTCGTGGTCGATGGCAAGGAGCGCCTGTGCGGCGTGTTGCCGATCAAGCGCCTGTTGCTGCACAACCCGGAAACGCTGGTAGCCGCCGTCATGGCGGATGACCCGGTGATTTTCAACGGCAGCGACAAGGCCAGCGATGCAGCCTCCGCTTTTGAGCGTTATGACCTGGTTACCGCGCCGGTGGTGGATGCGCATGACAAGCTGATCGGTCGTCTGACGGTGGACGAGGTCATGGACTTTCTACGCGAAGAGGCCGAAAGTGATGTGCTGGCCATGGCCGGTTTGCGCGAAGAGGAGGACATGTTCGCCTCAGTGTGGAAATCCATGCAGAACCGCTGGGCCTGGCTGGCCGTCAATCTGGTGACCGCTTTTATTGCCTCGCGCGTGATTGGCGTGTTCGAGGGCTCCATTGAAAAAATTGTCGCGCTTGCCGCCCTGATGCCCATCGTCGCCGGTATCGGTGGAAACTCTGGCAATCAGACCATCACCATGATCGTGCGCGGCTTGGCATTGGGGCAACTCCATCCTTCCAGCATGCGCAAACTGTTCATCAAGGAGGTTGGAGTGAGCCTGATGAACGGCCTGATCTGGGGCTCGATTCTCGGCCTGCTCTCCTGGTTGCTCTATCAAAACGCCGCGCTGGGTTTGGTCATGACAGGCGCCATGATGCTCAATTTGCTGCTGGCCGCCATCATGGGCGTCCTGATTCCCCTGGCCATGCACAAATCCGGTCGCGACCCGGCGCTCGGCTCCAGTGTGTTGATTACTGCGGTGACGGATAGCGGGGGGTTTTTTATTTTTCTTGGTCTGGCGACGCTGTTTCTTTTGTAACGCGGCTATTGATATGGCTAATTGAAGTTTGCACCCAAATAGGGCAACGCCATGTCGGTGTGCGTACGCTGTCGCGCCTGTGTGTTTTGTTTTACAGGTAAGTCGTGACTGCCCCCTGATACCCCAAAAAGCTGGCACAGAAAATCTACTGTTACCCGTATCCGCAAAACATCCCTGAGGTCGCGATGATAAGTTATCCAGATTTCATGGGTTGAGATGGGCGTATTTTTCAAAATTCGAACAAGATTTGGATTGGCGCTGGCAAACATGCAAGGCTGGATGGAGATACCCAGACCGCATACGGTGGCTTTCAAGCGGGTGGCAGTGCTGTCGCTTTGTAACATGCGGCTGTCTGGAGCAACGTGGTCGAGCAGCCATTTATTTTCAGGCAGGCCTGCCAGTTCATCGCCATAGCTAATGACGCGATGCTGCAATAAGTCCGAAGCGCTTTCAGGCTGTCCGTGCGTTTGCAAATACTCAGGACTGGCAAAGAGCCCCATTTCCATAAGGCTCAACTGCCGCGTGACCAGGTCGCCCTCCTTGGGGCGAAACAGGCGGATGGCGATATCAGCCTCGCCGCGAGTAAGATTGGCGGTGCGTGAAGACACATTCAGAATCAGCCGGAGGTTCGGATACTGCTGATAAAACGACTCCAACCGGGGAATGATGATTTCATTGCACAACCCCTCTGGTAGCGCCAAACGGACGCTGCCCTGCAATTGCTGATAGTCCCCCTCGATCATGCGCTGGATATTTTGCACACCACTGCGCATAAATTGAGCCTGTTCCAGCACTCCTGCGCCCTCGTTGGTCAGAGTCAGCCCCCGCTTGTGTCGCTGGAACAGTTTTAGCCCCAGAGCAGTCTCCAGAACATCAATATGCCTACCCACCGTGGGCTGGTTGGAACCGAGCCGCTTTGCCGCCTCAGACAAACTTCCCGATTCGGCTGCGGCCAGGAAGTAGCGGAAATCATCCCAACTCATGCCATTCATTTTTGAATCACTGTTATTCATATATAAACGTAGTTGATTGTTATATGAATAATATACCATGCCCTCTCACCATTTACCCACCACCGAACAGGAGAGCGCCATGTCCATGCAGATCGACCACGCAGAAATAAAACTGGGCCAGATTTTCACCATGCTGATATCCCTTGCGGCATTTATGTTCAGGGAACCTGCTTACCTCATCGTACTGGGCGGGATTTTTCTGGTGACCGGATTGTACCGTCCGCTCAGCCCGTTCGTTCTTGTCTACCGCCATATTGCCAAACCGTTGGGGTTGATACGGTCCGACTATCGGCTGGATAATATTCAACCGCATGCCTTCGGTCAGATCATAGGCGCGGTAACGGTAACGCTTGCCGTTACACTGCTCTATATGGGTTATGGCATGGCAGGTTGGACTGTCGTCTGGATTCTATTTGGTCTGACGCTGATATCATATCTGGGCTGGTGCATCGGCTGCTTTTTGTACTACCAGCTATACCGACTTGGGCTGCAAGGCTTCTTCAGTCATGCCCCGACAGACAGCTCCAATCAGGCAGGGCAAAAACCAAAAAATAGGCGGCTTAATGGACACGCAACAACGCAGGCAGATGATACAAACGGCAGGCCGTGAAGCCTGGCGGACGCATAGCCATCAGCAGCTTCATGGCAAATGCCTTCTCGCCTTTTTCTTCGGCGTTCTTGTCCCTGTATGAAGATTTCGGAAAACAGGCGCCGCCCTTGCCCTGGATGCGCCTGGCCGATGCTGGAGTCATAGAGAAAGTTTACCGCGCCGCAGGCATCACCGATGTCAGCTTTCATCATGAAGCGCTCGGCTACGCGCTTCAATCGGAACAGCCATGGTGGGATATTGTCTGGAACGCAGGGTTCAGGGGGCTGCTCAATCAATTGAGCGAGAACGAGCTGGATGCCTTCAAGGCGCAACATCTGGACACGGTCCGCGAGCTTTGCCGCAAAGGGGAAAACTGGCTGGATATTGGCGTGATCGTTGCGATTGGGCGGAAATAACCGCGCCGTTGAGCATGGCTGGATTGTCGTGTCTCGAACAGGCGCTGTTTCGCTTGGGCGCAGTCCGGTTTGATTAAATCAGGGCTTCCCTAAATTTCTTCGGGCAAGTCCGGCGGCAAACTACAAGCCACACCCCGGATCGCCTTTTCCATCAGAATCATGCCGGCATGAGGCTGATCCAGACCAGCCGCAAAATACAGGTACTCAAAAATATCGTCGGCCTGATGTGCCGGCGCAAGGACGGTAATGACCTCGCGCTCCACATAAAGCGGCGCCTTGCCGCTGGCTCGCCGTGCATCTACCCCTGCCCCGCGTGCGTGGTGCACGTAGGCGCTGAGCATCCCTTTCTGTTTACGCAGGCCGTCCAGTACCTCTTTTCCTCCCCCCGCTGGCAGAAAGCAGGTGATCAGCTTGTAGGTCAAGAGGTGTTGCGCGTCGTCACTCATGGCCGGCAAACCGGGCAATCAGATCGTGCGGGATATGGGTCGCCATCTTCTCCAGATGCGTCATGTAAATCATGCCCATGCCGGGCGTATCCAGCTTGGCAGCGATGAATACGCGCTCGAAGATGCGGTCGGCCTGGTCGCAGGCAGCGACAATGTAGACGACTTCCTTTTCCGCATTCACTGTTACGCCGAGCACACCCAGGTGCCGTTGCCTTACCCCGGTTCCGCGTGCATAGAAAATGGTCGCACCTTGAGCGCCAGCCTTCTGGGCGGCCATCACAACCTTGTCGGCCGCACCGCGCTGCACGATGACCGTGATCAATACCACGTCGGTCAGGACGATGATTTCCTCTGTCACTTCACACCCCTCGTTGATTTTATCCTGGTAGGGTCAGGCTGCTCTTGATCTGCCATCTGACCCACAAGCCGGTTGCCAGCACGCTGATGATCGGCCCTACCGAAGCCATGGCCAGAATGCCGAAGCCCTCGCTTGCGCCAACGGCTTCCCCCAAACCCAGGCCGAGTGCCAACACCAGTGGCACGGTGACCGGGCCGGTCGTCACGCCTGCACTGTCCCACGCCAGGTTGACGTACTCTTCGCTGGAAACCATGGTCAGGGCCAGCGCGACCAGATAGGCCGGCATCAACAGCATGACGATCGGGATGGCAAATATTACTTTGAGGACGCCCAATGCCGTGCCTATGCCCACCCCCGCTGCCACGGCATAAGTCAGGGCGTTTTTGCGGAATGCGCCATCGGTCAGGTTCTGTACCGTGATGGCCATGGCACTCAATGCCGGTTCTGCCATGGTGGCCCCGAATCCCAGCAATGCGGCAAACCCGAAGGCAACGGCAATGCCAACCCAGTACGGAAACAGCGGCGAGTCCTCTATATTTGCAAACTCGGCAAATGCGGCTGGCACGGTACTGCCTGCCGCCTGCCCCAGCGGCGCCAGGCCATAAGACAGGCCAATATTGAACAAGGCCATGCCCAGCACGGCTACCACAATGCCGTAAGCAATTATTTTTCCTTCCTTGACGTGCTCTTTCAGCCACCAGTGCTGGACAATCCAGAGAAACAGGGTCAGTGGCAGAATGGCGCGCAAGGCAGCCAGAATATCCGAGAAGGGTGTGATTGCGTACCACGGCGGTTCCGTTTGAGCGGTTTGCTGGACGATGACAAGCGCATCGGAATCCAGTGTGAGCGCCAAGCCCAGAAGCATGACGGCAATCGGCGGAAACAGGGAAGCGAGCGTCACGATCCCGAATCCGGACAGTGGATTGTCGGCCCGGGTGGTCGCGGCAGATACGCCAATGCCGAGCGCCAGCACCAGTGGCACAGTGACTGGCCCGGTGGTGATCCCGCCGGTATCCCAGGCTAGTCCGAGCAGCGGTTCCAGGCGCGGGTCCAGGGCCAGAAACAAAGTCAGACTCAGGCAGGGGACCAGCGTCATGATGATCACCGATTTCAGCCGCCAACCGTAGATGAAGCGCAGCATGCCCAGCACAACGGCCAGACCGACACCGACACCAACGGCGAGCACCAGCAGGTCCGAGCGCTGGTTCAGCAGGAGATGCAAATAAGGGACTTCCTCCCTATTCAGCAGGCTCCCTGCCATTTTCAATGCGCCGATGGCGGGTTCCGCGAAGGTTGCCATCAGGCCGAGGGTAAACGCCACGCCCAGTATGGCTGACATAGGGAAGCGCTCCGGCATGGTGTGGCCGATATTTTCGCTGAAGGGCATCAGGCCGCGCTTGACCCCCTCCATGAAAAACATCAAACCGATAATGACCATCAGAATGCCGACAGCGATGCTTTCCCACGCACCAATGCCGTGCTGCATGACCAGATATTGAAACGCCAGCAGGAAAGCAACCAGAGGAATGACCGCAGCCAGTTGCTCAATAAAACGGATCCCCATATAGGGGCCAAGCAAACGGTAAACGTCGACAGCCCTTAACTGGGCTTTTCGAGGGGAAACGTGAGTATGCGCGACAACTTCGCTATAACTGATGCTGCGCTGCTTGTGGCGCACAGCTCCAAGATAATCACCGTAGCGGATTTTTTTTGGCATGAGATGGATTATAGGACAAACCCATCTTCATGGAACAACCTGCTTATTATCTTCTGGCCGAATTAACCTCGGTTGCGCGCACGCTGGCGGCCAGTTTATCCAGCACGCCGTTGACGTACTTGTAGCCATCCGTGCCGCCAAATACTTTGGCCAACTCGATGGCTTCGTTGATGACAACGCGGTAAGGAATCTCGACGTGGTGGACGAATTCATAGGCGGCCAGTTGCAGAATCGCGCGTTCGACCGGGCTGAGTTCTTCCAGTGGTCGATCCAGACAGGGCTGGATACGTGCTTCCAGCGCCACCCGATCCCGTTCGACACCTTGCAGAATAGCCAGAAAATGTTCGTCGTCGATCTTGGCGAAATCGTCTTCTTCGCGCAATTGCTTCTCGATGGTGCTGACGGCGTCACCCGTCAACAGTCGCTGATACAGAGCCTGTACAGCGAATTCACGAGCCTTGCGGCGGTTTTTTTTCATCAGATATTCTTCAGTAAGTTAACCATTTCGATCACGACTTTGGCGGCGTCGCGCCCTTTTTCAGTCATGCGCTCCAGCGCCTGATAGTCGTTTTCCGTGGTCAGAATTGCATTGGCAATGGGGATGCAGCTATCGAGCATGACGCGTGTTACGCCGTTACCCGACTCGTTGGCCACGAGTTCAAAGTGGTAAGTCTCACCGCGTATGATGGCGCCCAGCGCGACCAGCGCATCGAATTTCCCGGACTTGGCCATTTTCTGCAGCACCAGCGGGATTTCCAGTGCGCCTGGAACGGTTGCAATGTGGATATCTTCTTTGGCCACATCGTGCTTGAGCAGTTCGGTGACGCAGGCGCCCAGCAAGCCTTCGCAAACGTCGATGTTGAAACGGCTCATGACGATGCCGATCTTGAGACCTGTCCCGTGGAGGTCGGGTTGCCATTCCGGTAATTTGTTGGATGTTCCCATGCTCATGTTTCCTTTAGTTTTTGCCTGGTTCCTGATAGCCGGTGACTTCAAGATCGAAGCCCACCATACTGGGCATCTTGCGTGGCACGGCCAGCAGGCGCATTTTGGTCACATTCAGATCGCGCAGGATTTGCGCGCCGATGCCGTAATTGCGCAGATCCACTTTGGCGGGCGCTTTAGGCTCAGACAACTGGATGCGTTTCAACAGGTCGTCGGCGGACTCGCCGCCGCGACGCATCAGAACAATCACGCCACACCCCGCGTCGGATACTGCCTTCATTGCCTGATGCACGCTATATGAATGCTCGTAGCTGGTGGTGTCCAGGAAATCCATGACCGACAGTGGTTCGTGGACGCGCACCAGCGTTTCCACGCCAGCCAGGATTTCACCCTTGACCAGCGCCAGGTGAATTTCATTGGCGGTTTTGTCTAGGTAGGTCACCAGCTTGAATTCGCCGTGGGGTGTATTGATCAACTTCTCGGAAACCCGTGCCACCAGGCTTTCGGTTTCGCTACGGTAATGAATCAGATCGGCAATCGTGCCGATTTTCAGATCATGCTGTTTTGCATATTCCAGCAAGTCCGGCAGACGCGCCATTTCACCGTCTTCCTTGAGAATTTCGCAGATCACGGCGGCTGGTTCCAGCCCCGCCAGTGCAGCCAGGTCGCAACCCGCTTCGGTATGTCCGGCGCGCACCAGTACTCCGCCATTTTGCGCCTTGAGCGGAAAAATGTGGCCGGGTTGCACGATGTCATGCGGCCCCGCATTTTTCTTGACGGCGGCCAGCACGGTTTTGGCGCGGTCGGCAGCGGAAATGCCGGTCGTCACGCCCTCGGCGGCTTCGATCGAGACAGTGAAATTGGTCCCCAGCGGCGCCTTGTTGCTCGACACCATCAGCGGTAAATCAAGCTGGCGGCAACGCGCTTCGGTCAGGGTCAGGCAGATCAGCCCGCGCCCGTGTCGCGCCATGAAGTTGATCGCTTCTGGCGTAGCAAACTCGGCAGCCAGAACCAGGTCACCTTCGTTTTCACGGTCTTCCTCGTCAACCAGAATGACCATTTTGCCGGCCTTGAAGTCGGCGATGATGTCCTGAATCGGACTGATGTTTGTGCTCATGCCTCTTCCTTACTGTAGTTCAGCATTCGTTCTAAATAGCGTGCAACTAGATCAACTTCGAGGTTGACCTTCTTGCCTGCGCATAAATTCCTGAAATTGGTTGCCTGGATGGTATGCGGGATCAGGTTGATGCTGAAGTCTGCACCCTTGACCCAGTTGACGGTCAAACTGGCGCCATTGACGGTGATCGATCCCTTGTGGGCGATGTAGCGCGCCAGTGACTCGGGGGCGCGAACCACCAGTTCATGTGATTCACCGACAGGCTCGAACTTGACGACTTCGCCCACGCCGTCCACATGGCCGCTGACCAGATGGCCGCCCAGACGATCCGACAGGCGCAGCGCCTTTTCCAGATTGAGCTCGCCGCCCGTGTCCCCCAGGCCGATGGTGCAAGCCAGCGTTTCCGCTGACACATCCACCTTGTAGCCGTGCGGCGTTTTTCCAATCACGGTCAGACAGACACCGTTGGCCGCAATGCTGTCGCCCAGCGATACGTCGCCCATCTCCAGTCCGCCCGCATGGATGCTCAGGCGCACGCCCTTGGCCAGTGCCTCGACGCTGTCGATCTTGCCTATGGCTTGAATGATGCCAGTAAACATTTTTTATGATTCCTTGATCCGTGCGGTAATCCGCACATCTTTGCCCAACATCCGCATGTCGCTCACCTCCAGATCGAGGCGCATCCCCATTTCCGTCATCTCCGGAAGACCGAACATGCCACGCGCCCGGTCGCCAAACAGTATGGGGGCCATGTACATCACCAGTTCATCCACCAGCCCCGCTTGCAACAGCGCGCCGTTCAGCACTTGGCCTGCTTCCACTGTCATCTCGTTGAACTCGCGTCGCCCCAGTTCCGTGAGCAAACAGTGTAAATCCACGCCGCCCATAGAAGACGGAGAAGCGGGCATGCTCAACACTTCCGCACCGGCCAACTCCAGCGCCCTGATACGTGTTGCATCCTGACTTGCCGTCGCAACCAGCACTGGCGCACCTTCCAGCATTTTTGCATCCAAAGGCATGCGCAGGTGGGTGTCCACCACTACCTTGAGCGGCTGCCGGGTAGTTTCGACATCGCGCACATTGAATGCGGGGTTGTCACTCAGCACCGTTCCGATCCCGGTCAGCATGGCACAGGAGCGCGCGCGCAAACGATGGGCATCGCGCCTGGCATCCGGGCCGGTGATCCACTGGCTGACGCCATTGTTCAAGGCCGTTTTTCCGTCCAGCGTGGCCGCTACCTTGAGCCGCAGCCAGGGCCGACCCCGCGTCATGCGGGAAATAAAACCGGGGTTGAGCGATTCCGCCTGCGCCTGCATCAAGCCGGTCTGCACGGAAACGCCCGCATCAAGCAGGCGCTGGATTCCCTTGCCCGCCACCTGTGGGTTAGGGTCCCTCATCGCCACCACCACTCGCTGGACACCCGCCGCAACCAGCGCGTCGGCACAAGGCGGTGTGCGGCCATGGTGGCTGCATGGCTCCAGTGTTACGTAGGCCGTGGCGCCCCTGGCGTGTACCCCGGCCTGTCTGAGCGCATGAATTTCGGCGTGGGATTCGCCAGCCCGCTCGTGCCAGCCTTCGCCAACGACTGCACCATCCGCCGCAATGACACATCCCACCCTTGGGTTCGGCATCGTCGTGGTCAGCCCACGTTCGGCCAGGCGTAAAGCCTGAGACATATATGCGTGGTCTGCCGCAGACAGCATCTGAATTATTGACCCAGATCGCGAATGGCGTCGCTGAAGTCTTCCACATCCTCAAAGCTGCGATACACCGAGGCGAAGCGGATATAAGCCACCTTGTCCAGTTTGCGCAGCTCGTTCATGACCATCTCGCCAATCTGACGCGCGGGAACCTCGCGCTCGCCCAGGCTGAGGATTTTTTGTTCGATGTGCTGGATGGCATGATCGACCAGTTCGGTTGAAACCGGACGTTTATTCAGTGCGCGCATGAAACTGACGCGCAGCTTTTCGCGCCGGAATTCTTCCCTGCTGCCATTCTGCTTGACCACCTGGGGCATGCGTAGCTCGGCCGTTTCATAAGTGGTGAAACGCTTGTCGCAAGCGGCACAGCGCCGACGACGGCGCACGCTGTCGCCCTCCTCGCTGACGCGGGAATCAATGACCTGGGTATCGAGTGCGCCGCAGAATGGACACTTCATTGCTTGGTAATGGGTAATGGGTAATGGGTAATCGGGGTGATGGAGGCGGTTTTCCCCATTACCCCTTTCTCATCACTCATTACTGCCTTATCCATATACCGGAAATTTCGCGCACATTGCCTTGGCGGCATTCGCCACGCGGGACAACACGGCTTCATCTTCCGGCGCTTCCAGCACATCGGCGATCAGGTTGGCCAGTTGTTCGGCTTCGATTTCCTTGAAGCCGCGCGTGGTCATGGCCGGGGTGCCGATGCGGATACCGCTGGTGACGAAAGGTTTTTCCGGATCGTTGGGGATGGCGTTCTTGTTGACCGTGATGTGGGCCTTGCCCAGCGCCGCTTCGGCCGCCTTGCCAGTCAGCTTCTTGGCGCGCAGGTCAACCAGGAATACGTGGGATTCGGTGCGCCCGGAAACGATATGCAGGCCGCGCTCGGTCAGTACCTTGCACATCACCAGCGCATTGGCCATCACTTGCTCCTGATAGACCTGGAAATCCTTGCCCATGGCTTCCTTGAAGGCCACCGCCTTGCCGGCAATAACATGCATCAGCGGCCCACCTTGCAGGCCGGGGAAGATGGCAGAATTGATGGCTTTCTCGTGTTCGGCCTTCATCAGGATGATGCCGCCACGCGGGCCTCTCAGCGTCTTGTGGGTGGTGGAAGTCACTACATCGGCGTGCGGTACCGGGTTGGGATACAAGCCTGCGGCGATCAGTCCGGCGTAGTGCGCCATGTCCACCATGAAAATCGCACCGATTTCCTTGGCGACCTTGGCAAAGCGCTCGAAGTTGATCTTGAGCGCATAGGCGGAAGCCCCGGCGATGATCAGCTTGGGCTTGTGCTCGCGCGCAAGCAGCTCCATCTTGTCGTAATCGATTTCCTGCTTCTCGTTCAAGCCATACGCCACGACATTGAACCACTTGCCGCTCATGTTGAGCGCCATGCCGTGGGTCAGGTGGCCGCCTTCGGCCAGACTCATGCCCATGATGGTGTCGCCGGGCTTGAGAAAGGCCATGAACACGGCCTGGTTGGCTTGTGAGCCGGAATTGGGCTGGACGTTGGCGGCTTCGGCGCCAAACAGTTTCTTGACGCGGTCGATGGCCAGTTGTTCCGCCTTGTCGACATATTCGCAACCACCGTAATAGCGCTTGCCGGGGTAACCCTCGGCATACTTGTTGGTCAACTGTGAGCCCTGCGCTTCCATCACGGCAGGGCTGGTGTAGTTTTCGGAAGCGATCAGCTCGATATGGTCTTCCTGGCGTTGGCACTCCTGCTCAATCGCCTGCCACAATTCAGGATCGAAGCTTGCAAGGGTATTTTTTGCGCTGAACATGGTGCTCTTTCACTCGACTTGGAAAAGTCTGGAATTTTAGCATGAAGGCAAGGGGGCGGCACACTTGCCACTTTTGCTGTCAAACTGAACGCCGAATTTGAGCCGCGTGGAGCAGGGGGCATGAGGTATTCGATTGAATAAACAGAAATCGACTTAATATTGGTCGTTGAAGCGGGTTACCTTGTTTGACGCGACAGGTTTTTTCAGGAGTTGATCATGAAACGAATTTTTCTTTTTCTCGCCACCAATCTGGCTATCGTGCTGGTGCTTTCAGTCACCATGCGCCTGTTCGGTGTCGAGCCTTATCTCAACCAGCAGGGGCTGAATCTGGGGTCATTGCTGGTATTTGCCGCGATCATGGGTTTTGGCGGGTCACTGATTTCTCTGGCGATCTCCAAATGGACTGCCAAGATGTCGGTGGGTGCGCAGGTGATTACCGATCCGGCTACGCCGACCGAGAAGTGGCTGGTGGAAACCGTGGCGCGCCAGGCTCAGGCAGCGGGCATCCGCATGCCGGAGGTGGCGATTTACGATGCGCCGGACGTGAATGCCTTTGCCACCGGCATGAGCAAGAACAGTTCGCTGATCGCCGTTTCCACCGGTTTGCTCGCCAACATGACGCGTGAGGAGGCGGAGGCCGTGCTGGGGCACGAAGTTTCCCATGCCGCCAATGGCGACATGGTGACGCTGGCGTTAATACAGGGCGTGGTGAACACTTTTGTCATGTTCTTCTCGCGTGTGATCGGCTATGTGGTGGACAAGGTGGTGTTCAAGACCGAAAAGGGACAGGGCCCGGCTTTCTTTGTGACCATGATCATTGCCGAACTGGTGCTGGGTATCGCCGCCTCCATGATCGTGATGTGGTTCTCGCGCCAGCGCGAATTTCGTGCTGACAGCGGTGGCGCTGGCCTGGCCGGTCGCCGCGCCATGATCGCCGCCCTGCGCCGCTTGCAAAGCCTGCACGAGCCGTCCGCCTTGCCGGATAAAATGGCTGCATTCGGCATCAATGGCGGCAAGAAAGGCGGTTTGGCAGCTTTGTTTACTACCCATCCTCCGCTGGAAGACCGTATTGCGGCGTTAGAGCAATCGCGCCAGCAATAGTGCAGCGGGTATAATCCCGGTTATCGAGAATTAAAGGAAAATTTGAATGGAAAAAAAGCATCAAAACATCGCGCTCAAGGCGATGGCCAATATCGTATTCTCCAGCCGCTGGCTGCAAGCTCCGCTCTATCTCGGGCTGATTGTCGCGCAGGCGGTGTATGTTTACCATTTTGGCGTCGAACTGACGCATCTGGTTCAGCACACGCAAACTGTCACTGAAAATGAAATCATGCTGATTGTGCTGGGCTTGATCGATGTAGTCATGATCGCCAACCTGTTGCTGATGGTGATTGTCGGCGGCTATGAAACCTTTGTCTCGCGCCTGTATCTGGAGGGCGACCCGGATCAGCCGGAGTGGCTGGAACACGTCAATGCGGGCACCATGAAGGTCAAGCTGTCCATGGCGTTGATCGGCATTTCATCCATTCACCTGCTGAAAACCTTCATCGAAGCGCCGAATCTGACCGAGCAGACCATGATGTGGCAAGTCATTATCCACATGACTTTCGTGTTTTCGGCGATGGCAATGGCTTATACCAATAAATTGATGGAAGCCAGCGCGCACTAACGGCCATGGCGAATCGCCGCCACAAATTTATGAGACGTCGCTTCTCCATGCCCATTTCCCCCACCCCAGCCCTCCCCCTGTGGGAGAGGGGGACGAGGGCAACGCTTCGCGTTGTTTCACGTTAAAGGATTGAGGATTGCGGTCAAGCGGGCGATGAGCCGGATCGCATACCGGATTCGTATTCGGGGTCAGGTGCAGGGAGTCGGTTTTCGCCCGTTTGTCTATAGACTGGCGCTGGAGCTTGGCATTCAGGGCTGGGTACGCAACGATGGCGAAGGGGTGGAGATCGAGGCGCAGGGCGATGAAAGCGCGCTGGCTACGCTGCTTCTGCGGCTGAAATCCGAAGCCCCGCCGCTGGCGCGGGTAGACACCGTCGAATCCAGCAGGATGGATTCGACTCTGCCCAACACAAGTTTTTCAATAATCGATACGCGCGCCGGGCCGTCGCACACCGCTGTGACGCCCGATGCCGCCACTTGCCCGGCCTGCCTGGCCGAAGTGCTGGACCCCGGTAACCGGCGTTATCGCTACCCCTTCATCAATTGCACCCACTGCGGCCCTCGCTACACCATCACTCGGCACCTGCCCTACGATCGTTCGTCCACCAGCATGGCCAATTTTCGGCAATGCCCGGCGTGCCAGGCGGAATACGATGATCCGCTGGACCGCCGCTTTCATGCTCAGCCCAATGCTTGTGCGGACTGTGGGCCACGGCTGTCTTTGCAAGATGCATCAGGCGCACCCGTAAAAACAACAGATGAAATCGCGGCCACGCTGGCGCTGGTCCACGCCGGGCAGATTGTCGCAGTCAAGGGGTTGGGTGGTTTTCACCTGGTCTGTGATGCGCGCAATGCCAGTTCGGTTGCCCGCTTGCGCGAGCGCAAGCAGCGGGAAGAAAAACCGCTGGCGATCATGGCGGCAAATATTGCCTCACTCGACCGCCTGGCGGTCATCAACAAGGCCGAGGCTGATTTGCTTGCCTCGGTCGCGCGCCCCATCGTGCTGCTGCAAAAGCGTCCTGGCTGCGACGAGTTGTTATCCGGAATTGCACCTGGTGGTACCTGGCTGGGTGCGATGTTGCCCTATGCGCCCTTGCACACGCTCCTGTTTCACCAAGCGGCTGGTCGGCCACCGGGAATGGAATGGCTGAGCCAGCCGCAGGATTTATTGCTGGTCATGACCAGCGCCAATCCTCGGGGCGAACCCCTGGTGTCTGACAATGACGAGGCGCTGCAACGGCTTTCCGGCATCGCCGATGCCTTCCTGCTGCATGACCGCGACATCGTGGTGCGTTGCGACGATAGCGTAGTGCGTGTCGGCGAGGCGACGAGCTTCATCCGTCGCGCCCGTGGCTACACGCCCTCAGCGATCAAGCTCCCCCGTGCCGTGCCCTCGGTACTGGCGTGTGGCGGCGGACTCAAAAATACGATTTGCCTGACGCGCGGTGACGAGGCTTTCGTCTCGCAGCACCTGGGTGATCTGGAACATGTTTCGAGTTGTCATGCGCTGGAAGAGGCGGTTGCACACTTGATGGCAGTGCTGGAAATCAGGCCGGAGCGGGTGGCACACGACCTGCATCCGGATTTCTTCAGTAGCCGCTTCGCGCAGGAATTCGCTGCCGGACTGGACCTGCCTATCGTGGCTGTCCAGCACCATCATGCGCATATTGCAGCGGTTCTGGCCGAGCATGGCATGGAAGAGCCGGTGATCGGATTGGCGCTGGACGGCATCGGGCTGGGAACGGATGGCGGCGCATGGGGAGGGGAGTTGCTTCGAGTGACCGGCGCGTATTTTGAGCGCATCGGACATTTGCGGCCATTGCCTCTACCCGGTGGCGACAAGGCGGCAAGCGAGCCATGGCGCATGGCGGCTAGCGCCTTGCATGCACTGGGTCGAGGCGACGAAATTGAAAGCCGCTTCCTGCTGCCGGCAGCCCATACGGTGCGACAAATGCTGGACGGGAGTTTTCATGCACCACTCACCTCCAGTTGCGGCCGGCTATTTGATGCGGCAGCCGGTCTGCTGGGCGTCAGCGTCATATCCAGCTTCGAGGGACAGGCCGCCATGCAGATGGAAGGCCTGGCCGCCATGCATGGCCATGTGAGCCCCGACGCGGATGGCTACCGGTTGAGTGCAGACGGGCAACTCGACTTTTTACCTTTGCTGGAAAGACTGGCGAAAACAGCCGACCCCGCACTGGGTTCAGCCCTGTTTCATTCCACTCTGGCGCAGGGGCTGGCCGAGTTGGTGGGCCATGCGGCACAAGTGAGCGGCATACAGACTGTCGTGCTGGGCGGGGGCTGTTTTTTGAACCGGGTGCTGAGCAGCCAACTCAACCAAACCCTGGCCAGGCAGGGCTTGCGGGTGCTGCAAGCTCGCCAGGTTCCGCCCGGTGATGGCGGCCTGAGTCTGGGGCAGGCTTGGGTGGCGATACAGGGTCTTATTCCACCGTTTCGTAAGGCCATTCCCTGAAACCACCCTCCAGGGTTTGTACATCAAACCCGGCCTGAGTGAGTCGCAGAGCGGCGACAGAGCTGCGGCTGCCGGAGTGGCAATAAATGATGTAGCGTTGCTTGGGGTCGAGCTCGCTCATGCGTTGCCTGAGCTCGAATAGCGGGATGAGCTGGGCGTTGGGCAGGCGGCCATATTCAAACTCTTCCGGCGAGCGTACGTCTATCACCTGATAACCGGTTTCCAGCATGGTTTGGGCGACCTTGGCGTTGACTGCCTTGATCATTTGCTTGCTGATTAGCCAGTTGAAATCCTCCTTGCCCAAAGTCAGTACACTGCCATCTTCCAGCATCCGCACGGTTTCATTGCGGGTTTTTCCCGAGATCAGCGCTTCGCAGCCGAACGCATCGCCTTCGCCGATCTCGGCAATTTTCATGGGGGTGTCGTCCAGCATGCCGCGTTGCCAGACTTCGGCGCGACCGGCGGTGATAATGTAAAAAGCGTCACCCTCCTCGCCCTGTTTGACGACTTCATCGCCGGCCTTGACCGAGATCGTTTTCATGCGCTCGAATGCCGCTTCCACGCTTTCCCAGGGCAGGCGGCGAAAAACCAGCGAGTTGCGTACCTGTTCCATGCGGGTGCGGACTTCGCTGCTTGCCTCCTTCATGTCCCGGGTAACCATGTCCCAGGAAATCAGGTGATCCAGCACTTGCCGCTCGGCATGACAGATGATGACATCGTCACGCGCCATCAGTGTAGTGAAAGACCCGCCCTTGGCGAGGATGGTGGGGTGGCCGCGCTCACCTTCGGGTGGTGCGAGGGAGCGGATCTCTCCATCGCGAACCATTTCCAGATGGCCTTCCAGAACGAACAGGTAATCGTGATCCTTGCCGCCGCGAATCTGGAAGATTTCACCGGAGCGCATTTCGATGAAGCGCACCAGGTTGATCACTTCGGAGAGTCGCTCGCTGGACAGTTGATTGAACGGCGCAAAGCGCTGGGTCAGGATGCCCATGATCCGGTCCATCTTGCGGCTTGTGATGGACAGCAGGCAGACGTCGTTTTGTTCGGTTAGCTGGTTCATCTGGTCTCTTCCCGTTGGTTGATTTTTTATCCGATAATGATATTACAGCTTTGATTTTGCGTGTGGCATCCGGGTCTTTCAGGCTTTGCGCGGAGAGGAACGGGGGGCTGGTTGATTTCCTTATTCTCAGGTGCTAACCTGAACTCGTTCCCCATCTCCGGGAGTACGCTGTGTCGCCCGCTTGTTCCGCCCATGCCCTGTTTCATCCCACACCTTCCCAGGGCGCTACATCATGAACCCAACCCCACGCATTCTGGTGCTTGGCATCGGCAATACGCTGTTGCAGGACGAGGGTGTGGGGATCCACGCCATGCGGCAATTGCAACTGGATAGCGGCGACCCTGACGACGTCGAATTCCTCGATGGCGGCACCCTGAGTTTTACCCTGGCCGGGCCCATTGGCGATGCCGATGCGCTGGTCGTCGTTGATGCCGCCCAGTTGCGCGAGGCGCCTGGCACGGTGCGGGTGTTTCAGGGCGAGGCCATGGATCGTTTTCTGCTCACCAACCACCAATCCAGCGTGCATGAAGTCGGACTGTCCGACCTGATGACCATCAGCCGCCTGACCGGACACTGGCCCGAGCGGCGCGCGCTGGTTGCCATCCAGCCGGAGATCGTGGATTGGGGCGAGAGCACTACGCCAGCAGTAAGCGCCGCCATTCCCGAGGCCTGTCGGCAGATGCGCGAAGTGATGGAGGGGTGGCGCAGGCTCGATTGACCCGGCTACTTGATGTTTGTAGGCCGCCCTTCAGGACGATCACAGGAGGCAAGAACCATGACCAGCAGCAAACCGGATGCAGAATTCATGGACAAGCTGGCGCGGCAGGGTATTTCCCGCCGCACCTTCCTCAAGTATTGCACCACCCTGGCCACGCTCATGGCCTTGCCGCCCGGCGCGGGCAAGGTGATGGCGGCTGCCCTGACCAAGGCGCCACGGCCTTCGGTGATCTGGCTACCCTTCCAGGAATGTACCGGCTGTACCGAATCCATTACCCGCTCGAACTCGCCCAGCATCGAGAGCATGATTTTCGACATGATCTCGCTGGATTATCAGGAAACCCTCATGGCCGCCGCCGGACATCAGGCAGAAGCCGCCCTGCATGCGGCCATGGAAAAGAATGGCTCTAGTTGTCGGTAAGTAATGTCCCTCTCATACCCTAACCGCCATCGCCAGCAAGGACGCGGGATTAAGCGATCCGCCGGTCATCCGGTCGATGGCGCGATGCCAGCCGAGGTAGCTGTCCAGATACCGCGTGGCCACGCCCTTAAAGCGACGCAGCCAGTCCTTGAGTCGAGAGTCGTAGGCATTGACGTTCTGGACGTGATAGACGCCGCCAATGACGCGGATGCCAGCCGACAGATTGACGGGGCGATGGGCAACTTTCATTTTTCTGGCCGCAGCCGCCATGGCCTTACTGCCGTCAGAACAAAAGATGGCGTCCGTGGCCAGAATCGGCTTGAGGGCGTCAACAATATGGTCAGCATCATCGGAGTCAAGGATGAAGTCGGCGGTGTTTCCGGAGCGATCCCGCGCCACAAGAACCGGAACTTGCTCTTTCGAGGTGCCGCGCTTCTCAGCCTTGCCGCCCCGTTTGCGCGGCGTCCGGCCAAGCCCCTGCCGCTGGCCCTTGCTGGAGCGCAGGAAGAAGGTTTCGTCGCCTTCCACGATGCCGGTCAGTGCTTGAGCCTGAACGGTCTTTGGCAGCGCGAGGAACCGGTGGCGCCAGCGAAACGCCGTCGGACGGGAGACGTTGAGACGCTCCATGGCCTTGGTCAGAGACAGCCCATCACGCAAGACGGCCGCTTGCTCCAGCCACTTGCCCTTCATCCTCAACCTCGCCAGTGGCGTGCCGGTAAGCGCATTGAAGGACTTGCGACAGCCTTGGCACTTGTACCGTTGGAGACCGTCGACCGAACCGTACTTGATGACCCGCTCAGCGGCACAGTGCGGACAGCACAGATGGTCACTTGCGCCACCCTCGATCACTTCGATCGATGCCACTTTGTGCTCGCCCGCCGTCAATTCCGCCACGACCATTTGTCGCTGCGTCCGCGTCAATTTACTCAACCCATTCATCAAGACCGCCAATTCTCGCTGTCTCATCTCGCTCTCCTGGCATCGGCGCACATGCGCCATGAAGCAAGTATGCGACAGGGGGTGGCTCACTACGTG
>JAUYFQ010000009.1 GCA_030690895.1 Sulfuricellaceae bacterium | reverse complement strand
AGTCGTTCCAGAAGCCCGGCCAGTCAATCGCTTCGATGATGCGCAAACTCTGTCTGCGTCCCCGCATCGTTCTCGACTATCTGCGGCTCACCAAAAACTCCGCCCCTGCTCGGCAGGCTTCGTGAGAACAAATTTGCCCTGAGCACGGGTGTGCGAGTGCTATGCGGTGGTCAAAAAGGAGAATGATCGCTTGCTGTCGGACTCAGGGCTTCATTGATCGGCTATCGCCGCAGGGACGCCACGATACTCGACCGCGCCGGCCTGGAAGCCGTTTCCTGCGGCTGCTAAGTGATGCAGCTCGACCGATGTGGAAGTAGTGGTAGCCCGGATGCAGCGAAGGCGGAATCCGGGAAGGGGTGTGGCGCATTCCCGGATTCCGCCTTCGCTGCATCCGGGCTACCTGGTTGGTTCCGGCCCTGCCGGCTTGAGGTAATTCAGTCTTCACTAAGTGATGCAGCTCGACCGATGTGGAAGATTGAAACAGCCCCCATGGAAGGCTCAGTGGTGACATTTTTATATTCCACGATGGTTAAGCGCGCTTACTTACACGGCCGAAAAGGCGGCTGACGCCCGGATGCTGGGGTAATGGTGTTCTGCCTTGAGCCGGCCGTTTTTCGCTCGCTTGGTTCGTTAGCGCACAGAGCGCGGCAGCAAAGAGGCAGAGTGTCAAACCTGACGAAACGCCGTTTTTTCTCTCTGGCGGGCGTCATGACTCGAATGGTTGCCACGGCTGATTTGAGGTTTTCTGCGAAATGGCAAATCCGCCTTTACTCAGCCTTACTCAGGAGTACAAAAAATGCTCGAAACTATTGCGGTTGTATTGATTGTCTTCTGGTTGCTTGGTCTGGTTTCCTCGTACACCATGGGCGGATTCATTCACATCCTCCTGGTTATCGCGGTTGTGATGATATTGATGCGGGTAATTCGAGGTCGAGGCTTGTAAAGGAACTGAATTACCAATCCAGTGGATTCAGGCAGGAATGAAATGAAAATACGAAGTCACCAGGAGATGGAAATGATGAAACTTGGAAAAGTCGTTGGCGCAGCCTTGGTCATGACTGCGTTGTTCGCGGCGCTACCCGGCTGCCAGAAGCAGGAAGGCCCGGCGGAACAGGCCGGCAAGGAAATCGACACTGCGGTGGAGAAGGCTGGAGCGCAGATCGAAAAAGCGGGTGAAAACATCCAGGACGCGGCGAAGGACGGCAACAAGTAATCGACCAAGCGCGGAATACCCCCGCAACTGGCTGCGCTCGGCATCTTCATCGGCCCGCCGCACCGTTGGCACAGCACGCGTAGGGCGGAAAAGCGGCTTTATCGCGCCTTCCGCCGAATGTTTGACATTCGGCGGATAACGCCGGCAAGAAGACGCCGGCTCATCCGCCCTACGCGTGCTTCGTTATGTTGGGTGCCGCACAGACAATTCCACATCTGCCCGGATAGGCTATTCAGCGAAGGCTGGGTGTCATGACCGCTATTGGCTCCAACGCTCGTTATCGAACTGGAGAGTAATCATGCGTAATCGACTTATTGTGCTGTGCTTGATGCTGGGTACGGTGGTTCCGGCTTCGGCGCAGGTGAGCATCAGCATCGGGTTTCCCAACGTGAGCATCGGGATCAACCTGCCGCTCTATCCGGAACTCGAACCGATACCGGGCTACCCGGTTTACTACGCGCCACGGCTGGATTCGAACTACTTCTTCTACGATGGCATGTACTGGGTCTACCAGCGGGATAGCTGGTATGCGAGTTCCTGGTACAACGGGCCATGGGCGCTGGTGGACCCGGAGGCCGTGCCGCTGTATGTCCTGCGCATCCCCGTGCGCTATTACCGGCAACCGCCCATGTACTTCCGTGGCTGGCGGTTGGATGCGCCGCCACGCTGGGGGGATTACTGGGGGTATGGATGGGCGCAGCATCGCAGCGGATGGGACCGCTGGGACCACCGCTCGGCCCATGCGCCGGCGCCACTACCGATCTATCAGCGGCAATATTCCGGTGAACGGTATCCCCGTGGGGAGCAGCAACAGAAGCTGCACGATCAGCAATACCGTTACCAACCGCAAGACCCCGTGGTGCGCCAACAGTATCAGGGGCAGCGAGTGCAACGTGCGCCCGAGTCTCCGCAGCGCGGAACGCCGGGATCGCAGCAGGAGAGACATCCCGCGCCACAGGGTGCCCAGCGCTACAACCCTTACCTGCCGCCTCCCTCGGTTCAGCAGCGCGCGCCCACCGCTCCTCCTGCTCAATCGCCGCAAGAGAGCGGAAAACACACGCAGCGGCCAGCGCCGAACCTAGCCCCGCCGCAACGGAGTGCCCCGCCAGTCCAGCAGCAAAGTCAGCCGCGCCAGCAAGGTGCCGCCCCGCATCAGCCGGCAGAGCGCAATGCGCACGACCAGGGCCGAGCGCCACAGGGTAAAGGGACTCCGCGCCAATCGGAGAAGGAACAGCGGCCTGGACAGGAAAGAGGTCGTGACAGGGCTGATGACCGGGGCCAGGGCCAGCAGCGCTAATGCCACGACGGCCGGGCTACTCGTCATGGGATGTGAATTGTGCCCACCCCAAAGCGCCATGACAGCCGCTTGACCATTTAGACGCCCTGGCCCGCGATGGGCTGGGCCTTGTAAGCCAAATCGAAGGAGCCATCATGAAACGTTTGCTATTCGCCGTAGCACTAGCCGCCTCCGCCGTTCCGGTACTCGCCGCCGACGTTGGCGTATCCATCAACATCGGCCAACCCGGCTTTTATGGCCGTATCGATATCGGTGACTTTCCGCAGCCGCAAGTTGTCTATCGGCGACCGGTGGTAATCGAACGGGTAGTGGTTGCCCGCCCGCCGGTCTACCTGCGCGTCCGTCCGGGCCATGAGAAAAACTGGCGCAAACACTGCCGCGAGTACAACGCCTGTGGCGAGCAGGTCTACTTTGTGCAGGACAACTGGTACCAACAAGACTACGTGCCGCGTTACCAGGAGCGTCATGGTGACCGCCGTGACAAGTACAAGGACAAGCATCGTGGGAATGGCAATGACCGCCATAACGACAATCGCGACCATGACCGTAATCGCTGAGTCATGGGCTTGACCGCTCTCTCTGCACAACCCCCTCAGCAATATCGCGTTGGTGGTTGTGCTGATTCAGCAGTGGATGGTTGTTAACTCAATCATTTCAACAAAATAAATAATTTTTAACAAAGGCTGTGTCATGAAAAAACTATTGCTGATTGCAAGTTTGATGATGGTGGGTTTGAGTGGATGTTATGTTGTGCCACCCCATCGGGGTCACGATGACGGCTATCGGAATGACCGGGATCATCATCGAGATGATAAGAAAAGAGATCACGATTACCGTAACGACGGTCGCGATGGTGGGTATCGCTGAGTCGCTGCTGAGTCGATGAGAAACGCTTAAGCAAACGCTGATTATTTCGTCACCCCGGCGAAAGCCGGGGCCCAGGTTATTGATTTCACTGGATTCCCGGCCCCGGATAAGTGCATTCCGGGGTGACGTTCTTTCGCCGGAATGACGGCTCAGTATTTATTCAGCACCTTCGTAAGGAGAAACGAAGTTGGTATGGCTGACGCGGTTGTTGCTTGTCTGGATCGCGTTTTCTAGCGCGGGGGTGGTGTTTGCTTCCGTGCCGGGCAGGCAATCGGCCGCATCACTCCGCGCCCAATATGCGTCCTTGGGTAAACGTCTCAACCACAACCAGTATCAGCGAGCGCTCACCCTCGACTCTTTTGAATCTTCCAACGATTTGAAAGGCGATATTTATGCCCTGGTCGATTACCCCTTTGCCACCGTCAGTGCGGCACTAAAGGGCCCAAATGACTGGTGTGACGTGCTGATCCTGCATGTCAATACCAAGTACTGCCATGCTAGGGCTAGCAAAGCCAACACTGTTTTGATGGTCAGCATCGGCAAGAAAACCCCTCAACCCATCGAGAATACCTATCCCATTGAATTTCTCTATCGCGCCGCTGCGGCAAGCCCGAATTACCTGGAAATCCAGCTCAACGCCGAAACAGGGCCGCTGAGCACTCGCAACTATCGCATCAAGCTGCAGGCTGTACCGGTTGATAACGATCGGACCTTTCTCCATCTCACCTATTCTTATTCTTATGGTCTGGCCGGGCGTCTCGCCATGAAGGCTTACCTCGCCACGATTGGAAGCGACAAGGTGGGGTTCACCATTACCAGCAAGCAATCCGATGGCCAACCCAAATATATCGGTGGTGTGCGGGGTGTGGTGGAACGTAACACCATGCGTTATTACCTTGCCATCGACGCCTATCTCGGTGCTTTTTCCGCACAGCCTTCTTTGCAGCTCGAAAAACGCCTGCAAAGCTGGTTCGCCGCCACGGAGCAATATCCCCGCCAATTACGCGAATTAGGCAAAACCGATTATTTGAATATGAAACGAAGTGAATATCTGCGGCAACAACAATTACATTGATGCGTAGCGCAATGCGCCATGGCGGGGCAGGGTGATCGACAGAGGCACTGCCAACCACATGGACCACGGAGAGAAGTTCAACGCTTTGACTCACCTCGTCGGGGCTGTGCTGGCGCTTGCCGGGAGCGTCGCTCTCATCGTACTGGCTGCGCTGAACGGTGATCCGTGGAAGGTGGTGAGCGTCTCGATCTACGGCGTGACGCTGGTGCTGCTTTACAGCTTCTCCGCGCTCTACCACAGCCTCCGTGGGCACACCAAGGCCATCCTGCGCAAGCTGGACCACCTCAGCATCTATCTGCTCATCGCCGGCAGCTACACCCCTTTCTGCCTGGTGACGCTGCGTGGTCCCTGGGGCTGGTCGCTGCTCGGGGTAGTGTGGGGGCTCGCCGTGCTCGGTTGCCTGCATGAGTTGAGGCCGCAGAGCGGAGCACGAATACTGTCCGTGGTGCTCTATGTCGTGATGGGATGGGTGGTCCTGGTGGCCTTGGTCCCACTCCTGCATGCGTTGGGGCCGGCCGGATTTGCCTGGCTCGCTGCCGGTGGATTGTTCTATACGGTGGGCATCGCCTTCTATGCGCTCGGCAGTCGTCTTGCCCACTCGCACGGCATCTGGCACTTGTTCGTCATCGCCGGCAGCGCCGCCCATTACTTTGCGATCCTGCGCTATGTGCTAGGCGGGGCATAGGTGCGCCTGCTGGGTGTTGCGAACGGTAGGTCCGGGGGCTGTGATGAGCCACCTCCCAGATTGACGGTCGAAGCCTGTATTTCTTGCGGCGGTGCTTATGTACGGCAACGCACAGAACAATCCGGCCTGCCGGCGCATGTTTGAAACTGGTGGTGCTTAAGACAGCCTTGGCTTCTTGCGCACCGATTCTTGATCCGGTTTTTGTAAAGGATTCATCATGTTAAAACGAGTTTTCATGACACTGCTTACTTTGCTATCCATTGTCGGCGCTGCTGCGACATTGACTGGCTGCAACACGATGGAAGGCGCTGGAAAGGATGTTCAGCAGGCTGGACAAGCCATCAAGAACGAGGCGAATGAGCGCCGGTAATATTCCAACCTGATGTTTCATCAGCACGCTGAGCTGCCCCACCTGACCCGTTTGCGTCATTCACCCGAGACAGCAGGAATGGCCGAAAACCTTCGGCCATTCCTCTGACAGGCTAGTAGTCAGTCAGGTTGAAACGCGAGGACACAAGCGTGCCCCAACCGGACGTAGGGTGTGGTTACCGAAGGGTATAAGCAGGGACTTGGCCGCCGTCTTTTGGCGGCTTAGTCCTTCGCTTAGGGGCTTCATCAGGGGCTTCATCAGAGCGCAGCGAACCGCACCATGCAATGCAACCGTACTATTCGTTACCCCCGCATCAGGAAAACCAAGCGGTGTATCGGTCGACAAGGCTTCCGACTGGCTGCTGGAGCACATAGCCCGATCAGGACGGATGCGACAGTGCCTCATCGAGGAAGCGCAGCAGCGCGGCGATGACGGTCAGCAGCACCGGCCCGATGATTACGCCAATCATGCCGAAGGCCGAGACGCCACCAATGACGCCGACGAATACCGCGAGGATCGACACCGGCGCATGGTTTGAAATCAGCAATGGCCTCAGCAGATTGTCGGCGACCGACACGCCGGTGCCCCAGATCAACAGGAAGATCGCCCAGTCCCACTGCGAAGTGGCGGCCAGATAGATGACCGCTGGCACCCAGACGAAGGCCGCGCCGACCATCGGTAGCAGCGCCAGGAAGGCTGCCAATACGCCAAACACGACGGCTGAGGGCAGCCCGGCGATGGCAAAGCCGATGCCGACCAGCGCACCCTGGGTCATGGCGGTCATGACCTCTCCGTAGACCACGGCACGGGTCGTGTCGCCCATCAGCTTGAGCAACTCAACCCGACGCTGCGGTTGCATCGGCACCAGGCGCACTACGCGGCCAAGCAGTTGGCGGCCGTCGCGCAGAAAAAAGAACAGCAGGAACAACATCATGAAGAAGTGGATGACCGTGCCCAGGGCGCTGAGCAGGAAGTTGCCGCCGGTGGCCGCCAGAGATTTCAGCAGCATCTGGGCGCCGCTGGCCAGCCAGCTCTGGAGCTGTGCGGTCGTTGCGGTGAGGTTCTGCCGCAGCCACTCGGCCAGGCTGCCGATGAGGGGGTAGCGCTCCAGTTGTGCGAGCAGGTTGGCGTCGAAGCGCAACGGTTGTTGTTGTAGCTGCCTGGCCAGGTCTGCGGCCTGATTCGCGAAAGCTGCGCCCAGGCTGACCAGCGGTCCTGCCAGCACGAAGGGCACCAGCACGGTGAGTATCCCCGCCGCCAGGCCGGCGCGACCGTTCAGCTTGCACGTCAGCCAGCGCTGCACCGGCGCCAGCAGAAAGGCGAGGCAGATGCCCCAGGCCAGCGCACCCCAGAAGGGTGCCAGCATCCAGTACAGAGCGAGGGCGAAGAGCGCAGCGACGACGATCACGAAGTCCTTGCGGTAGAGATCCAGGTTCATAGCCAGTACTCCCAGATCCGGGCGAATAACTCTTTGAAGCGCAGCTTGAGCGGGCGACGTTCCCACTTCTCCAGTGTGATCGCGTCGGACGCCGCCTGGTCTTTGGCAAACATCGTCTGCACCTGTTTGCCGAATTCCGATCCCAGCACCACCGCGTTCAACTCGTGGTTGTGCAGAAAGCTGCGCCAGTCCAGGTTGGTCGAGCCCACCGTGGCCCAGACACCGTCGATCAGCGCCGTCTTGGAATGCAGGATTACCCCGCGCCGCTCATGAATCTTCACCCCCGCGCGCAGCAGCCGCTCGTAGTAGCCGCGTCCGGCGTGGAATACCAGCCAGGAATCGGTGCTGCTGGGCAGGATCAGGGTTACGTCGACACCACGCCGGGCGGCGGCTTCGAGCGCGTCGAGCAGTTGCGGGTCGGGGGCGAAATAGGCGTTGGTCAGATGCACGCTGGTCTCGGCGCTGTCGATGGCCGAGAGCAGGGTGGCATAGATCAGGCTGAAGGGTTCGTCGGGCGAACTGCCGATCGCGCGCACCACCTCCCGGCCGGCATTCACGGGGGGTGGGAAGTAGTTCATCTCCCGCAGCGGCGCGCCTTTCTGGCTTTTCCAGGTGGCGAGGAACAGTTTTTGCAACTCGGCCACCACCGGGCCCTTCAGTTGCAGGTCTATTGTGGACCCCGTTTTCAAGACACCAGATTAAGCTGCGTGATGGCATAAGGAACGAAAAGTGATGAGCGAAGCGAAGAAGCGGAAGGTGCATGTGCCCGAGTTCAAGGCCAAGGTGGGCCTGGAAGCCCTACGGGGGG